>NZ_LZJJ01000242.1:0-17584 GCF_001667625.1 Mycobacterium sp. E1715 | reverse complement strand
ATCGATTATGATGTTCTCGGTCATCCGCGTCCGTGCGATGGGGGCGACGGCGTTGATGGCGATGCCGTTGCGGGCACCTTCGATGGCGAGAACGTGCATCATGCCGATGAGGCCCATCTTGGCCGCGCCGTAGTTGGCTTGACCGAAGTTCCCGAAAAGTCCGGTGCCGGAAGTGGTCTGAACGATCCGTCCGTAATTCTGTGCCCGCATGATCGGCCACACGGCCCGCGTCACGTTGAATGCGCCGGCGAGGTGTACCGATATGACCGCATCAACCTGCTCGGCGGTCATGTTCTTGAAAGCCGCGTCGCGCAGAATCCCCGCGTTGTTCACCAGAATATCGACCCGGCCGAAGGCGTCCATGGCCGTTGCCACGATCGCGGCGCCGCCGTCCTCGGTGGCCACCGAGGCCCCGTTGGCGACCGCGGTGCCGCCCGCGGCTGTGATCTCGTCGACCACGGCCTGGGCCGCCGACGTCGACGCGCCGCTGCCGTCCACGGCGCTGCCCAGGTCGTTGACCACGACGCGGGCACCGCGCCGTGCGAGCTCGAGGGCGTGACAGCGGCCAAGCCCGCCACCGGCGCCGGTGACGATGGCCACCTGGTTATCGAAAGTCATTGACTGCATAGGTGAGAGGTTACATTTACTCAATCGAGAGCAGTAATTTGCATTGGAGGGGACATCCATGGGCGGCCCGACTGAACTGCTGCCGCATGCGCGTCGGCGCGCCGAGGCGCTGCGGCCCCGGTACCGCGCCGCCGGCCTGTGGACCGGGGAACCGTTCGACATGGTGCGCTCCGCAGCCGCCCGGCATCCCGGCCGTCCAGCGGTGGTGGACCGAGGCGCCGAACTCACCTACGGCGAGCTGGACGAGCGCATCGATTCGGCCGCCGTGGCCATGGCAGACGCCGGTGTCGTGCCGGGCAGCGCGATCGTCTTGGTGGTCGGCAACGACGTTGACTCGGTGGTCGCGATCCACGCGGCGTTGCGGGCGGATGCGATGGTGCTGCTCGTGCCGCGTAGTGCCGGGGCCAAACACGTCGCCGACATTCTCACCCGCACCCGGGCGCGGCTCGGCGCGGCGCCGAACTGGACGGCGGTCTCCGAGCCGGAATTATCCGGGCTGTGCCGTTGGATCGAACTCGGTGCCGGTGAGCGCTTGGCCAGCGATCCGCCGCGCCCGGCGCGGCCGGCCGACGAACCATCCTTCGTGCTCTACACCTCGGGTACGACGTCTCGGCCAAAGGGCGTGATCCACTCGCTCAGCACATTGGCCAAAGCGTCGGCGAACTACATTGCGGCGGCGGGCCTGGGTTCAGAAGACCGGATTTTTCTGATCAGCCCGCTGGCGTCGGTCACCGGTGTCTTGCAAGCGCTGTTCATCGGACCGATGCTCGCAATACCGGTGATTCTCGAGGACCGTTGGAACCCGTCGGCGACGTGCGACCTGCTGGTCACCTCGGGTGCGACGTGGTACGGCGGTCCGGACCGGCTGCTCGACCGGATACTCGATGAGGCCGTGGCGCGCGACGCCGTCGTCCCGCTGCGGGCGGTTTATCTCGGCGGCACGACGCTGGACCGGCGGATCGTCGAACGCGTCGAAGACGAATTCGGCATCGTCGTCATGCGTGCGTATGGGTCCTCGGAGGCACCGGTAAGCACCTCCGGTCTGCGGGGCGAGTCGCGGGCGGTGCGCCATGCCGACGACGGAGTGGCGCTCGACGATGTCGAAGTGCGCGTCGGATCCGCGGCCGAATCCGCCGAATGCTGCATCAGGGGGCCGCACACGTTCCTCGGATACACCGACGCCGAGGACGACAAGATGGCGTTCGACGGCGACTGGTTCCGCACCGGCGATGTGGCGGACATCGTCGGCGACCGGGTGCGGATCGTCGGCCGCATCAAGGACATCGTGATTCGCAACGGGCTGAAGATCCCGGCGGCCGAGGTGCAGGAGGCCGTTTCTCGGATCGCCGGGGTCCGCGAGTGTGCGGCCTATGCGGTCGCCGACGACACCACCGGAGAGCGGCTGGCCATGGCAATTGTGCTCGAACCCGACGTCGATATCACTCTGGCCGAGGTCGCCGTCGCTCTCGTATCCGAGGGGATGCCGAAATACAAACTGCCGGAAGAACTCGTGCTGTGGGACGAGCCGCTTCCAATCAACGCCAACGGCAAGATCGACCGCGCGAAGCTTGACGAAGGGTCGGTCGGGCGGCGCCGTTTGCTCGCCGACCGTCTCGCGACTGCGGGATAACGGGCAGCCGGCGAAGCTTAGGCGCGTGCCGGGCGGAATACCGGTACGACGAATCCGTCGCCGTCTTCGCGGAAGGCAACCATCAGATCCATGTCTGCGCGCAGGTCTTCGATGGCGCAATCCTCGACGACGGTCATCAGCCGTGGCCCCTCTTCGAGGTCCACCATTGCCAGTACGTACGGAACATGGGCGTCGAAGGGCGCGGCGTTCTGGTGGATGACGCTCCAGGTGTACAGCCGCGCGCGTCCGGTGGCCGGCGCCAATTCGACGTCCTCGCACCAACAGTGCGGGCAGAACGGCCGTGGGTACAACGAGGCCCGACCGCAGGACCGGCATCGGTTGACCGTCAATCTGCGGTCCTGCGCGGCCGCCCACCAGGCCTGTCCGTCGGTGTCGATCGTGGGCCGATCGGGTGCCGTCACTACTGCCTCCCGAGAATCATCGTGGCGCTGTGGGTGAAGAACCCGCCCATGGCGTGCACACAGGCCAACCGGGCCCCGCCGACCTGGCGCCGCCCGCATTCGCCTCGCAACTGCCGCACCGCCTCGACCATGAGGAACATCCCTCGCATACCGGGATGGCAGGAGGCCAGCCCGCCTCCGTCGGTGTTGGTCGGCAGCGCCCCGCCCGGGCGCAGCGCACCGGATTCGATGTACGGTCCCCCTTCGCCCTTGGCGCAAAAGCCCAGATCTTCCACGGTCAGCAGCACGGTGGACGTGAAGGAGTCGTAGAGCTGGCACACGTCGATGTCACCCGGGCCGACGCCCGCCTGCGCGAAGGCTCGCGGGCCCGAGCGGGCGGCGGCCGAGGTCGTGAAATCGGGCCATTGGCTCATGCTGACGTGGGATGTCGCGTCGGCCGACCCGAGAATCCAGATCGGCTCTTTCGCGCAATCCTTGGCCACCCGCTCGCTGGCCAGCACGACGGCGCCACCACCGTCGGTGCGCAGGCACACATGCTTGGAGGTGAACGGGTCGGCCAGCATCGGTGCGCTCGCCACGTCGGCCACTGTGATGCGCTCGCGCTCAAATGCGTTCTCGTTCATGGCCGCCCACTCGTGGGCGGCGACGGCGACTTCCGCCAGCTGGTCGACGGTCGTGCCGAATTCGATCATGTGTCGCCTGGCCGCCATGGCGTACTTGGCGATCAACGTCGCGCCGTACGGCGTCTCGTACTGCAGGACGCCTCCGGTGCCCATGGCGGCGGCGGACGGTCGCACCCGGCGCTTGACGTCCGAGCGCGCGGTCGATCCGTACGTCAACAAGGCGACCTCGATCTGCCCCGCCGCGATCGCTGCCGCGGCGTGACCGGCCATGACTTCCCACGAGGATCCTCCGACGTTGGTCGCGTCGACCCAGTCGGGGCGCAGACCGAGATACTCGCCGACCTCGACCGGCGGAAGCAACGTCCCATGAGCGCCGAAACCGTCGATGTCGTCCTTCGTCAGGCCCGCATCGACGACCGCGCGCCGCGAGGACTGCGCCATCAGCGCCATGGCGGTCTTATCGGGAACTCGACCGCAGTCGGAAAGGGCTGCGCCCACGATAGCGACGCGATTCGGCGGCATAGCTCATGGTTATCACACCGCCGCCCGCTCGATAACGACAGTTCGCAGAAAGATGGAAACCGCATTCTCGGTCGGCTACCGTGAGCCTATGACGACGGCGCTGCGGGACGCCTTGCGAGGACACCCCCTGGTGCTGTGCCTGGCTCTGCTCAACTCACGCACCCCTGATGTTCCCGCGGTTGCGGCGGCCTGCGGGTACGACGCCGTTTATGTCGATCTCGAACACACATCCACGTCGTTGGAAACCGCACAGATGCTCTGCATGAGCGCGCTCGGGGCGGGGATATCCGGTCTGGTGCGGGTGCCGTCGCACGACGCCAGCGTCATTGCCCGTGTGCTGGATGGCGGGGCAGTAGGAGTGATTGTCCCGCATGTCAATTCGAAGAGCGAGGCGGAGGCGGTGGTTCACGCCGCGCGGTTTCCCCCGCTCGGCCATCGATCGATATCGGGTCCCAACGCTGTCAGCGGATTCGGGCAGCGTCCGGCGACACAATTGGTCGAGGTGCTCGAACGGCGCACCGTCGTGGCCGTGATGATCGAGACTCCGCAGGCGGTCGAAGCTTGCGAGTCCATCGCGTCGGTGGAAGGCGTCGACATGATCCTCGTCGGGCCGAGCGATCTGACCGCTGAAATGGGCATCCACGGGCAGTATGAGAATCCCCATTTCCAGCGTGCGGTAGAATCGGTCGCGGCGGCTTGCCGAAGTCACGGCGTGGCGCTCGGGATGGCCGGAATAAAGTCCCTCGAACTGCTCAGTCGTTTCGTGGGGATGGGTTTGCGGTTCATCTCGGCGGGGACCGACATTGGGATGATGACGGAGGCGGCCACCACGCGCGCGCAAGCGCTCCGCGGGCTGAGCGAGTCACCGCGCGAACCGATTTGCACGAACGACGACCAATAGCCGCAGTGAGCCAACCCATTCAGGAGGACCGGATGCCGACAGCCATCTATACCGAACCCGTCACCGACACGATGGCGTGGACCGGGGCCGACTTCACGAGCAAGGAGGACTTCGCGTTCGACTTATCGGCCCGCAACGTAGCGGCTTTGGAATCGATCCTGGCCAAGACGGCGAACAAGGACCGAGACGACATCACGCCCGAGGACGCACGGCACCCGGATCTCGACGACGATCTGGCCCGGCTCTACCGGGAACTAATGTTCGGCAAAGGCTTGGCCTGCGTGCGCGGCTTTCCGGTCGAACAGCACTCGATCGAGGAACTCGAACGAATTTACTGGGCGTTCTGCACGCACCTCGGGTATCTCGTGTCGAACAACTCCTTCGGTCACCGGATGGTGCGCGTGCAGGAGGAGATCCTGCCGGGTGGCGTACAACCCGCCCGGGGCACCAAATCCCGGGCTGAGCTGGCGATGCACAACGACGCCGCCGACATCCTGTCGCTGCTGTGTGTGTATCCCGCGGCGCAGGGTGGGGAGAGCCAGTTCGCCAGCGGGCCTGCTGCGCACAACCGGGTTCTGGCGGAACGGCCGGATCTGCTCGAAGTGCTCTACCGGGGGTTCCCGCATCATCGCCGCAGCGAGCAGCCCGACGACCAACCCGACGTGACGCCCTATGACGTGCCCGTCTTCTCCCAAATCGACGGACGAATCTGCATCAACTTCACCTACAGCAGCATCCTGCCCGCGATGCACGCCCTGGGCCGTGAGTTCACGCCACAAGAGGTCGAGGCGGTGGATCTACTGCGCAACATCCTGGTCGAGCAGCAAGTCGAATTCCGACTGGAATCCGGCGAGGCCGCGGTGGCCAACAACTTCGCGATGTGCCATTCGCGGTCCGACTTCGTCAGCAGCAATGATCCGAAGAAGGCGCGCTGCTTCCTGCGGGCGTGGATGGAAGTGCCGCGCGAAGACCGCCGACTGCCGATCGGCCGTGAGTACTTCCACATGGAGAACAAGGACCTGCGCCTCGGATACGACGTAGTCGAGGGCCGCGACGGCGCCATCGCCCGCAACGACTACAAGAACGTCAACACCGAACTGGCCGAAATGTTCAAGGCGGCGCAGGCGAAACCCAAAGTCAAGAACACGTGAGCGTTCGTCCGCGTCTGGTTTACGAGCGGTGGACGGATCCCGTGGCCGGCGAGATCCTCGAAAATGCCGACGTCGACCTGGTCAAGCTCGACTTGACCGCGGCCGACACGGACAGCTGGGCCATCTTGGAATCCGCACACGGATACCAGGTCGCCACCCGCACGGACGTGGCCGGCTACGCCGGCGGTGCGCAGTGGCTGGCCGGGCCGGATTTGCTGCGACGGTGTCACAAGCTTCTCGCCGTGTGCTCGGCGGGCGCGGGGTACGACGTCATCGACGTGGACGCGTGCACACGCGCCGGAATCGCGGTGTGCAACAACTCCGGGCCGGGCGCGGAGGCGGTCGCCGAGCACGCGCTGGGCTTCATGCTCGACCTGGCCAAGAAGATCACCGCGGGAGACCGGATGCTGCGAGCCGGTTCCCTCAGCGATCGAATGGTCCTGCGGGGCAATCAGTTGATGGGCAAGACGCTGGGTGTCATCGGGCTCGGGGCGATCGGTGGGCGCCTGGTTGAACTGTGCGCGCCGTTCGATATGGAGGTCCTCGTTTTCGACCCTTACCTCGACGAGGCGAGCGCGCGAGCACGCGGGGTGCGAGCCGTTGCGCTTGCCGAACTGCTCGAGCGCTCGGACTTCGTCCAGGTGACCTGTCCGTTGACCAGTGAGACCGAGGGATTGATCGGCAGTCGGCAGTTCGCGGCGATGAAGCCGACAGCGTTCTTCATCACCACAGCGCGCGGCCCCGTCCATGACGAAACCGCGCTGCTCGAAGCGCTCCGCACCGGAGGAATCGCCGGGGCGGGGTTGGACGTGTTCCATGAGGAACCACCGCGCCAGGAAAATCCGTTGCTGCAGCTTGCCAATGTGGTGGCGACGCCCCACACCGCGGGTATCACGGTCGAGGCCACGCGCGATATCGCCGTTGCCACGGCTACGCAGTGGCAGACGATCTTCGGCGGCGGTGTGCCACCACGGCTACTGAATCCCGATGTCTGGCCCCGCTTCTGCGACCGATTTCAAGACGCATTCGGATTTCGTCCCAGCGCCACAAGCGTTTTGGAGAGCGGGGGTCGGATCAGATGAGTCAGTACAAAACGATCGACGTCGAGGTGCGGGATCACACCGCTTGCGTGACCCTCAACCGCCCCGAGGTCCTCAACGCGATCAACGACGAGATGATCGCCGAACTGTCGATCGCATACTCGGAAATCGAACGTTCCCAACAGATCTGGACGGTCATCATTACGGGCGCCGGACGCGCCCTGTGCGTAGGCGCGGACGTCAACAAGGCGGCTGACCACGACATGGACAACGCGGCCGGAATCGACAACCAGGGCGAGCCCATCCTCAGCTCGATGCGCCAGTGGGACGCGCCCCAAGAGGCTACGCCGCCGTGGCTGCAGATGACCAAGCCGATCATCTGCGCCGTCAACGGCATCGCCTGCGGAGCGGGACTGGATCTCGTGACGACCGCGGACATCACCGTCGCGTCGGAGCACGCGACGTTGATGGATCCGCATGTCAGCATCGGCGTGACGTCCGGGCGCGAAGGGGTGCGGCTTGCCCGGATTCTGCCGCTGCCCGTCGCGATGCGGTTGATCTTGATGGGCAAGCACGAACGACTCGACGCCCAACGGGCCTACGACCTGGGTATCTTCACCGAGGTGGTGGCGCACGAGTCATTGGTGGACCGGGCGTGGGAGATCGCCGGAATCGTCAATTCAAATGCGCCACTGGCGGTACGAGGTTCGCGGATGGCCGTGCGCAAGGGTCTCACGCTGCCCATCTATGAGGCCGAACTGCTCGCCGAGAACTATCGGATGAAAGTCGCGCTGACCAAGGACGCCGTCGAGGGGCCGCGAGCCTTCCTCGAAAAGCGCAAACCCGAGTGGAAGGCGTTGTAGTACCCGCGACCCGAAATCCCCGGGGTCAGTTGTTCACACCATGCCGAAGAACGTTTTGGCGTTGGTGGACAACACCTTCCGCTTTGTCTCCTCGTCCAGGCCCTCCGTCGCCTTATTGGCGACCTCCAGGCTCCTCGGCCAGTTGGTGTCGTTGTGCGGGTAGTCGGTCTCGAACATCAGCTGGTCCGGGCCGACGAGATCGAGGATGCGGAAGGCGACCGGGTCGCCGAAGGTGGAGAAGTAGACGCGCCCCGGCACCTGGTTGCTGGGCGGTTCGGTCAACAGGGGATGAATGCCGCCCCAGGCCCGACGGTCCTCCCAGACCTCGTCGACACGCTGCAGGTAGTAGGGAATCCAGCCGGCCTGCGCCTCGGCGAATGCGATCTTGAGGTCCGGAAATTGAACGAGCTTGGCGGAGAACAGCCAGTCGACCAACGCGATCGTGCAGTTGACCGCCATGAGCGCGCTGGTAACCACGTGCGGAGAGTCGGGCGAGGACTTGGTGAGTGAGGAACTCGACCCGATGTGCAACATGATGCCCACTTGGTTGCGCTCACAGGACGCGAAGAAGGGGTCCCAGTAGCCGCTGTGGATGGACGGCAGGTCGAGACGGCTGGGTAGCTCGGAGAAGCACACCGCGCGCATTCCCTTGGCGGCAACCCGTTCGACCTCCTTGGCGGCGAGTTCGACGTCCCACAGCGGAATGATCCCCAGCGGGATCAGCCGCCCGTTCGAGCTACCCCCCCATTCGTCGATCTGAAAGTCGTTGTAGGCCTCGACGCAAAGTCTGGCGAGTTCCTTGTCCTTGCCGTAGAGAAACCGTTGGCCGCAGAAGCGGACCAGCGTGTTGGGGAAGCAGGCCGAGGCCTCGATGCCTGCGATGTCCATGTCCGCGAGCCGGTCCGCCGGGCGAAAGCAGCCCGGACGCATCTCGTCGTAGGTGATCGGGTCGGTGCTGAGCTCGTCGAGGTCGTAGCCGGCGGCGGCACTGATGAGGGGGATCGGGATGACCGCATCCTCGTAGTGCCAGATATCCGCGTCACGGCCGTCGGGATCCTCGACGAATGCGACATCGGACGTGACGCTCGGGTCCATGCGCCCCTTGGTGCGAACGATTCGCGGCCCGATGTCGCGGTAGCGCTCCGGCAGCCTGCTTGTCCACAGATCGGCCGGTTCCACCAGGTGGTCATCCGGCGAGACGATCAGAATGTCTGCACTCAACGCTGCACTCCTTCGACGGCCCGCGGCTTCAATTCGCGGCGCACTGATTCGTAGAGAGAATGACCGTTTCCACGGTACCGCATGCGATTCGATTCGAGGTACGCGGGGACGCTTGGCTGGCCAGGAACACCCCGCGGTGTCGCGCGCCTGGTAGGGCGCCATCGCGGCCGTGCCCGGAAAGCCTTCTCCGGCAGGGCGGCACGCGCGTCGACAAAACCCGACGGAGGATGGAAACCGTCAATCACGCAAAGCGGCAATCAACATACACGGGTAGGTAGGACGCACATTTTCGCGTGCGGGCGAGTATTCTTGTTCGCACTATGCCTACGAAGAAGCCCGCCGGCCGCCCGATCGAAACCGGCTTGGAACTTGTTGACAACGACGTCGAGGTGCCCGGCACCTGGCAGCAACGCACGATCGAGCGGCGCCTGAGCACGGCGCGGGCGCGCGCCCTCGCCCGCAGTTCGCGGTTTCTGGCCACCGCCCTGGAGTTGGTGGAGGAGTCCGGTAAGGCCGACTTCACGATCCAGACGCTCATCGACCGGTCGAACCTGAGCTTGCGAGCGTTCTACCAACACTTCGCGGGCAAGGAAGAACTTCTGTTGGCGCTCTACGAGAACGTCACCAGTCAATTCACGGAGGACATCCGGCAGGAGGTCGCCGCGGCCGACGGCCCGATGGAGCAACTCGAGGCGTTCTGCAGGGGCGTCCTGTCCCGCGCGGAATCTTCGGAAGCGGTCGGTGGCCGGGTCATGACGATCTACAACCTCAGCCTGGAGATCGAGCGGCCGGATGACTTTGCCAAGGTGTGGGAACCCCACCAGAAGCTGCTGACGAAGATCATCACGTCGTGCGCCCGGGCCGGGCTGGTGCGCACGGACATGACCCCCGCCCAGCTGACCACGCTGCTGAACACCACCCTCACCGCGCTCGCGCAGATTGGCGTCTTCCACCTGGGTGGCGGCAAGGACCCCAAGCTGACGGAGGACCAGTTGTGGGCATGGTGCAAACAGGCCGTCACGCCGCCCGTCGACGGCGCCAAGGCCCGGCCCGCACGCAAGGCGGCGCCGCGGACGACCGCGGCGCGCCGGGGCAAAAAGTTAACGGGGTAGGCCGAGACCCCGCTGCGCGATGATCGTTCGCTGAATCTCGCTGGTGCCCGCGTAGATCGTGGTGCCCAGCGAGAACCGTAGGGAGTGTTCGAACCGCCCATGCTCTGGGGCGGTCGGCTCGAGATAGCTGCGCAAGCCGTCGGCGCCGACCAATTCGACCACATCTTGGCTGGCGCGTTCGAGCGCCTCGGTGCTGAACAGCTTGGACATCGGGCCCTCGGCCACCGGTATCTCGCCCTGTTCGTGCATCCATACGCATCGTCGCTGCAGGAGCATCGACACCTCGGTCTCCATGGCGACTCGGGCGAGCCGGCGCCGGACGTCGGACTTCGCGATGGGCGGTGCGCCATCATCGGATCGGGTGCTGGTGGCCCAGTGTTCGGCATGATCCAGCAGTCGGATCAGGTGCGGGCCCCACCCCGATGCGTGCTCGTAGCGCAGCGAAAGCCCCAGCACCTCCCAGCCAGCGTCGACTTCGCCGATCCGCCACTCGTCCCCGACGCGGACGTCGCTATAGAACGTGATGTTGGTCCGTTCTCCGGAGAGAGTCCAGACCGCCTGTGCCTCAAAGCCATCCGAGGCGCAAGGCACGAGAAACATTGTCAGACCTTGGTGCTTGGGCTTGTCGGGGCTAGTGCGTGCGAGCAGGAATATGAAGTCGGCGATGTGACCGTTGGTGGTGAACATCTTTGAGCCGTTGATCACCCAATCCGCATCTTCGCCAGACCCGTCGCGGACCGCCTTGGTGGCGGCCGCCGCGACATCCGACCCGCATTCGGGCTCGGTGAAGCCCAGCGCGATGGTGATGTCGCCGTTGAGGGCCCCGGCCAGAATGCGATCCTTCAACTCGGGAGTGCCGATCTCGCGGATGATCGAGGCCACCATCCGCGTGGTTTCGGAAAGATATACCGGCGCGTCACAACGCATGAGCTCCTCTTTGAGGATCTGCTCGTCCCATGCATCGCGGTTCTGTCCGCCGAACTCGACGGGCCAGCCCGGGGCGAAATACCCCTTGTCGACGAGACCTTTGGCGAACTCGTCGTCGTGGGCGACGCCGCTGCGGTAGATGTGCTCCTCGAACTCGGGGCTCAACACGTTTTGAAGGTGGTGGCGGACGCCGTCGCGGAAGCTTGCCGTGTCGGCATCGAGGTGAAAATGCATATGCATGGGCCAATCTGTCGTCGCACGCAGTCAAGGACGGTGCGTGTGATAATGCTAATCTCAAATCTGAGAGTAACCATATCCGCTTGTGTGAGGGACGTACGGTCGTGGACCTGAGCTTGACGAGTGAACAGCGGCAGCTGGTCGATTCGTTCGCCGCGCTGTTCACCCGTGAGTCGACCTCCGAGCGCATCCGGGCGGCCGAGCCGTCGGGCTTCGACGCCAAACTGTGGAAGGCGCTGCTTGAGACGGGTGCGGTTGAGATGGCAGTCGGTGAGGCCGCAGGAGGATGGGGTGCCTCGGAACTGGAACTCGCGCTGATCGCCGAACAGTGCGGCCGGGCACTCGCATCCGCGCCCCTCATCGAAGCGCAAGTCGCCGCCCGCGCGCTGGCTGAGGCCGGCCATACCGGCGCCGGGCTGCTGAGCGAGGTCCTCGCGGGCGAGCGACTGGCCACACTCGCGCCCCGTCCCGCATGCGATGGGTGGTTGGAACTGGTCCCGGCAGGGGCGGTGGCAGACTACGTCATCGCCCTCTCGGAGGAACGGTTGCTGGCGGTGCCGGTCGGGGATAACCGGAAAGCGGTGGGAAACCTCGCGTCAATGCCCCTGGCTGACATCACGATTGGCTCAAACGCCGTTGTGCTCGCCGACAGGTCCGCGGCGCGCGAGCTGTTCTCACGGGCGCTCGACCTGTGGCTGACCATGACCGCCGTCGCATTGGCGGGCGCTGCCAAGAGGGCCGTCGAGATCGGCGTCGAATACGCCAGACAACGCCACGCCTTCGGCGCCGCAATCGGTTCCTTCCAAGCCGTATCTCACCCGCTGGCCGACAGCGCCACCGCCGCCGACGGGGCCAGGTTGCTCGGGCTCAAGGCGGCATGCGCCTTCGCCGACGAGCCCGATCGCGTTCGCGAACTGGCCGGCATGGCCTTCGCATTCGGGTACGAGACGGCGCGCGACGCGACGCGACGCAGCCTCCACATCCACGGCGGATACGGGTTCGGTATGGAGGGTGACATCCAGTTGTACTACCGCCGGGTCCGCGGCTGGGCAATGGTCATCGGCGATCCCGCGACCGCATTGGACCGCGTCGCCGATGCGCGTTACGGCGCGGTCGCGGGCTGAGTGGGGCCGCGGGGAGCAAGGATCGCGAAGCTCAACGTCGCCCGTGCCGCGAGCCGGTCTCGACCGACGTCGAATACGTCGACACCGACCACGATCATCCTCTTTCCCGCGCGGAGCAGCGTGGCACTCGCGCGCGCGGGGCCCTCGACAATCGGTGCCAGGAAATGGATGGACATGTCCGCGGTGCCCGCCCCGCTACCCTGACCCGCGTGCTTGACGGCGAGTCGCCCGCCGGCCACATCGATGAGCGTGGCGACCAACCCGCCCTGCAACGCGCCGCGGTAGTTCACCAGGTCCGGGCGGTTGTGCAGGTCGACGACGACCGACTCGTCGGTATCGACCACGTCGTAGAAGGGCAGCTGGCCGAACAGGTGACCGGGGATGGTCACCCCCATCGGTTGGGGCGCAGGCTGGCGGGACGACGTGGCGCTCACGCGTCGGACCGGACCTGGTCCTTGGCCGCCAGCACAACCGGGGGAGCGGTTCGCCAGTCCGGTACCCCCTGGGCCTCCCCGGCGGTCGGAACCTTGTCCTCGCGGATCTGCGCCCAGTGTGAGTGATTCAGTTGATGCAACGAGAAACACGACTGCAGCGCGTTGAAAAAGCCCATGTTGTCAACGGACTGGTTCACCGATTCCTTGATCAGCAACGCCGCCATCGTGGGGACCTGGGTGATGCGCCTTGCCAGCTCGAGTGTGCGCTCGGGGAGCTCTTCGCGCTTGAAGATCTTGCTCACCATCCCGATCCGGTAGGCCTCTTCGATTCCGATCGCGTCGCCGGTCAGCATGAGCTCTTTGGTGCGCCGCGGCCCGAACTCCCACGGATGGCCGAAGTACTCCATGCCGCACATGCCCAACCGCGTACCGACCACATCGGCGAAGCGCACCTCTTCGCTTCCGACGATCAGGTCACACGCCCAGATCAGCATCAGTCCCGCTGAGAACACATCCCCATGCACCTGTGCGATGGTGATCTTGCGGAGGTTTCGCCACCGAAGGTTGTTCTGAAAGAAGTAGTGCCATTCCTGCAGCATGGTTCTCTCGGCGCCGTCGCGGGTCCCGCCGTTGATCGTCACCGTGGGGTGCTGGCCCGGCCCCGGACTGAATTCCGCGCGCGCCTGCTTGGAACCGATATCGTGACCTGACGAGAACATCGGGCCCTCGCCGGCGAGGATGACCACGCGGACGTCGTCGTCGGCCTCCGCCCGCGCAAACGCGTCGTCGAGTTCGACCAGCATGCCGCGATTCTGGGCATTGCGCTGTTCGGGGCGATTCAGCGAAATGCGAATGATCATGCCGTCGTCGAAGGTCTCCCACTTCAAGAATTCGTAATCGTTCACCATTGGCCCTGCTTCCTCATCCCGTCCGGTAATGGTGTTATCTCTATATGAGAAGATATGTTCTCACGCGGTGGCCGAACTCGGCCGGAAGGGGTGCCCATGGCGGAGGGCCAACGCAGGCCGCGGGTGATTCTTTGGGGTCCGGGCCAGGTCGGTGTCGGCGCGCTGCGCGCCCTCATCGCGCATCCGGGTCTGGAGTTGGCCGCCGTGGTCGTCCACGCCGAAGCCAAGGACGGCAAGGATGCGGGTGACCTATGTGGAATGCCGGCGACCGGCGTCATCGCCACGCGGGATGTCGATGCCGCCCTGACGACGGACGCGGACGTGGTGGCCTATTTCGCTTCGGGCGACTATCGCTACCGCGAGGCGGCGCAGGACATAGCGCGCTGCCTGCGGTCGGGTAAAGATGTGGTGTGCACCTCACTGGTGCCGATGTGTTACCCACCCGCGGCGGACAGGGAAACCGTCGGCCTGCTCGAGGAGGCGTGCGCCGAAGGCGGCACCAGCTTCTTCAACAGCGGTGTCGACCCCGGGTGGGCCAACGACGTGATCGCGCTGACCATGACGGGCTTCAGCAGCCGCGTCGACGGCATCACCATGCTCGAGATTTTGGACTATGGGCCCATCAGACAACCCGACATCATGTTCGACTTCATGGGTTTTGGCTGCCCCCCCGACCATCCGGCGCCGCTGTTCGACACCGAGCGCCTGGCTGCGTTGTGGGCACCCATCGTGCATCTCGTTGCCGACGGTGTTGGCCTGCCGCTCGATCGCGTCGACACCACCATCGAGAAATGGTTGGCGACAACCCGATACGAGGTCGCATCGGGATGGATCGAGCCTGGCACAGTGGGAGGCATGCGATTCAAGCTGGCCGGAATGGTGGGCGGCGAGGAGCGCGTCACGCTCGAACACGTCACCCGCATGGGAGAGGAAGCGGCGCCGGACTGGCCGCGGCACCCGTCACCCCACGGGGGTTACCGGGTCATCATCGACGGCATGCCGACCTACACCGTCGACATCGAGATGCATGGCCGCGGAAATAACATGCGCGGCCTGACCTACGCGACCGTCATGCGCGAGCTGAACGCCATCCCCGCCGTGATGGCCGCGCCGCCCGGGTTGCTGTCGACCCTCGACCTGCCTCTGGTGACCGGCCCGGCCCGCGGCGGAACCTGGCGGGGCGTGCTGCCCGCGAAGGGGAAGCCGTGAGCGAACAGCGCATCGCCCGGACGTCGGCCGACGTGTGGGAGGTGATGCGCACGGCGTCGGCCGTCCGGCGCTACCTCGACGAACCCGTACCCGATGAGGTGATCGAGGCCTGCCTGCGGGCGGCCAGCTGGGCGCCGTCCGGAGGCAATCAGCAGCCCTGGAAATTCGTCGTGCTCAGATCGAGTAGCGTGCGCGACGTGGTCACGGCAGCGGCGCACCGGACATGGGATGTGATGACCGAGTTCTATCGGTTCGCGATGCCGGCGGACGAGGCTGACGACCCCAAATCACGCGTGCTGCGAACGATGGCCGAACACATGAGCGTCGGTGGCGCCGCGCCGGTGCTGGTGCTGTTCTGCGTCCAGCCGCAGCGGGGGACCACCGAACTCCAGCAGGGCGGGTCCATTTTTCCCGCCGTGCAGAACTTCTTGCTGGCGGCTCGCGCGCAGGGCCTCGGCGCCGCAATCACCCTGTGGCACGGGTCCTGCGAGGACCAGCTGCGCTCGATGGTCGGCATTCCCGGCGACTGGAAGATCGCGACGTTGCTGACGGTCGGCTGGCCCAAGGGCGGACATCATGCCGTGCGGCGTAAACCGCTGGACGAGGTCGCGGCCATCGATCGTTGGGACCGGCCTTGGCACAAGACAGGGGAGTGACAGTGGGATACCCCGAGATCTCGTTGTACCTGCGCACCTTTACCGATGGCCCGCAACATGATTGGCGGGCGACGCTGGCAATGGCACGGGCGATGGATGTTGCGGGGATCGACCGTGTGGTCGTCTCCGATCATGTGGTGTTCGGCGAGAAGCTGGAGGCATACGCCGACCCCTCGGTGGGTGGTGCGTCCGGCGGCCGCCAACCTACGGGGCCCGACGGCAGCTGGCTGGAACCGCTCATCGTGCTCACCGCGGTCGCTGCCACGACCGAGCGGATCCGGCTGGGGACCTCGATACTGTTGGCCGCCCTGCGGCGTCCCGCGGTCCTGGCCAAACAGCTGGCGACGCTCGATGTGCTTTCCGGCGGTCGCGTCGATCTCGGCGTCGGGGTGGGGTGGCAACGAGAGGAATACGAGGCAGCCGGACTGTCTTTCGCACACCGCGGGCGGCTGCTGGACCACACCTTGGAGGTCTGCAAGACGCTGTGGACCGAACAGCGGGCGTCGTATCACTCGCCCGAACTGTCCTTCGACGCGATCCACCAGATGCCGAAGCCGGTGCAACCCGGTGGTGTGCCGTGTTGGATCAGCGGCACGGTGAACCGCAACGTCGCGCGGCGAATCGCGCGGTTCGGCAGCGGTTGGATTCCCTGGGGCTCGGCATTTGCCGACCTGCCCACCTCGATAAGCAAGATGAAGGACAGCGTCGTCGCCGCCGGTGGCGACGCCGGCAATCTGCAAGTCCAAGGTGTCGCGCGCGCAGTGAAGGGCGACGGCGGATCGATCGACTACCCGGCATCGGTCGCGTCGGTACCGGCGCTGGTCGCGGCAGGCGTCACCGATGTCCGCTTCACGGTGACGGTCCCAGAGGAGGGCGAACGAGCTGTCGAAGTCCTCTCGCCGCTCGTGGAGGCGTTCCGCGACGTCACGCGATGATGCATCGACGTCGCGGGATCGGGCAGGAATCGACGGTCCGGCATGCAGTTGCGTGATCACGCGGGATCCGCGAAACCCGCTGTGATTCTTCATCCTTCAGGGACGGCGGTGAGCTTCGCCGACCTCGAGGCCGGCGCCAACAAGCTCGCGCACTTCCTGCGGCGATCGGAGTTGGCCGCCGGGGACACCATCGCCATCCTCATGGAAAACAACGAACACATCCACACAGCGATGTGGGCGGCCAAGCGCAGCGGTTTCTATTACACGCTGGTGAACACCAACCTGAGCCACTCCGAGATCGCCTACGTCGTTGCCGACAGCGGCGCGAAGGCCATCGTCTCCTCGCGGTTGATGCGCGATGCGTGCCGGGAACTGTCCGACCGGCTCGGGGATGGCCTGCCGGCCGTGGCGTTGATGGCCGACGACGACCTCCGGGGCTGGCTGTGCTACCCGGAATGCGTGGCCGCCGAACCCTCGACGCCGATCACCGATGAGCGTGACGGCCGGCTCCTGCAGTACTCCGCGGGCAGCACCGGTCGCCCCAAGGGGATCCGCCGACCGCTGACATCGCCAAACTCCGGCGTTTCGAAGGTGTCGACACCCGTTTTCGAGGCGCTCGGGGTGGGCCCCGACTCGGTCTACCTGAGTCCAGCCCCGACCTACCATACGGCGCCGGCCATGTGGACCATGGCGGCGCAAGCCGCCGGCGCGACAACGGTCCTCATGCAGAAGTTCGACGCCGAACAGGCCCTCGAATGCATTCAGCGACACGGTGTCACGCATGCGCAGTTTGTGCCGACGATGTTTGTCCGGATGCTGCGGCTGCCAGAAGAGGCCAGAACGCGCTACGACCTCTCGACGTTGCGACGCGTCGTCCATGCCGCCGCCCCGTGTCCGCCCGAGATCAAGCGGCAGATGATCGACTGGTGGGGCCCGATCGTGGACGAGTACTACGGGTCATCCGAGGGCGCCGGCATCTCGTTCATCCGTGCCGACGAGTGGCTCGCTCACCCGGGCTCGGTGGGCAAGCCACTTCTCGGCA
>NZ_LZJJ01000241.1:0-4797 GCF_001667625.1 Mycobacterium sp. E1715 | reverse complement strand
TCAACACGTTCAACGCCTGCTCGAACTGGGACTTGTTCAGGTTGTTGGCGTTCTGGCCCAGATCCTCCAGCGCGCCGGCCAGGGTGTACGGCGTGGTCGTGCGACTGAGCGGGATCGTGGTCCCCTTGCCGCTGCCGGCCGGGGTCACCGCGATCGAACGCTCCCCGAGAATGGTGTCGGTGCGGATCGCGGCCAGCGACTGATCACCAACGGCGACATGGCGATCCACACTGAAGCTGATCTTGGCGCTGTCTCCGGCGAGGCCGACCGAAGTCACCTTGCCCACCTTGAAGCCCGAGACGTACACCGCGTTGCCGGGGTTGATGCCACCGGCGTCGGAGAAATAGGCGTCGTAGACCTTGCCTTGAGGCCAGAACGGCAATCCCGCGTAACCGAATGCGATGAGCACGACGCACACGACCAGCACCACGCCGAAAATGCCGGTGCGAAGCGGATCGCGCTCACGCTTTGCGTTACTTGGCAAAAGCGCACCTCCCCTTGCTGGGATCCACCTGGCCGCCGAGCGGCAGCAAGATGTCGCTACCGGCCGGGCCGTTGATCTTGATCGTCACGGAGCAGAAGTAAATGTTGAAGAACGAACCGTAGGCACCCAGCGCCGCCAGCCGCAGATAGTCCTCGCCCAACTGCTCGACGTCGTTGTTCACCTCGGCCTTGCGGTTGTCCAGTTCGGTCGCCAGCGGGCGGGTGTTCTCCAGGATGCCCTGCAGCGGCCGGCGTGAATTCTTCAGCAGCTCGGTCAGATCCGTCGTCGTGGAGGCCAGCGGCGGGATGGCGCCCGCGATGTCGTCTTTGTTCTTGGCCAGTCCGCTGATCAACTGCTGCAACTGGTCGACACTGGCCGAGAACTGAGCACTGCGCTGATCGACGGTCTTGAGGACCGTGTTGAGGTTTTCGATCACGTCACCGATGAGTTGGTCACGCTGGCCCAGCGCCGACGAGAACGCACTGGTGTCGGCCAGCACGTTGGACAACGCGCCGCCCTGCCCCTGCAGCAGCTCGATGACGGCGCTGCTGATCGTGTTGACCTTGGCCGCGTCCAGCCCCTTGAGCACGGGCCGCAGGCCGCCGAGCAGCGCGTCGAGATCCAGCGCCGGCTGGGTGTGCTGGGTGTTGATCGTCCCGCCCGGTGGCAGCTTGCGCAGCTCCCCGGGCCCGGACGTGATCTCCAAATACCGGTCACCGACCAGGTTTTCGTACCGGATCACCGCGCGCGTCGACGAATAGAGCGTATAACGCTTGTCGAGCCCGAACGTCACGTCGATGGTGTTGTCCTGGTTCAGTTTCACACCCGACACCGCGCCGACCGGCACGCCGGCGATCCGCACCTTCTGCCCCGCCTTCAGGCGCGACACATCGGTGAACGTTGCGTGGTAGGTGCTTTCGGGGCCGAACCGGAAGTCGCCGAAGACCACCACCAGTCCCGCGGACACGATCAGCATGGCTACCGCGAAGATGCTGACCTTGATCATCATCGAGCGGTGCGTCGGCATGGCCCCGGCCGGCATCAGAAATCGTCCCGTTCCGCGAAGGCGCCGTGGAACAGGAACTGCAGCGTCGAGGGCGCGTCGAACTGCAGTTCCGTGAACGGCTCGTACGGGATGTTGGCGTTGTCGGTGACCAGGAACGGGGCGCGGTAGAACGACCCGCCGGTCTGCTTGGTCGGAATGTCCGGCAGCCCGCGGCAGTTCGGGCCACCGGACGCATTGACGATCGGCAGGGACTCCGGGAACGTGTACGACGGCGCGCCGAGCACGAAGCTCGAGGACGTGAACAGGCCCGCCTTGCGGACACCGAGCAGCGGCGCGAATTCCTTGATGCCGCGCTCGATCCCGGCGAACAGGCAGCCGAATTCGGGGGAATAATCGGCCGCGACCTTCAGCGGGGCCCGCAGCCGGTTGATCGCGTCGATGAAGTTCTGTTCGGCCGGCGCCAGCGTCTCGTAGGCGTTATTGGCCAGACCGATCGTGGCCAACAACGTGTCGTTGAGGTTGTTCTGCTGGTCGACGACGGTCTTGTTGATCGTCGGCAGGTTGTCGAAGACGGTGTTGAGATCCGGGGCGGCGTCGGCGTAGGTGTTGGCGACCACCGCCGCCTTGCGGAAGTCCTCCTGCAGTGCAGGCAGTTTCGGATTGGTTTGGCGCGTCAGCGTGTTCAGGCCCGACAAGATGCCGCCGAAGTCGTCCCCGTGACCGCGCAGGCCTTCGGACAGCGCGCTCAGCGTCCCGTTGAGTTCGACCGGGTCGATCTTGTGCAGCAGGTCGATCAGCGACTGGAACAGGGTGTTGACTTCCAGCTGCACCGCCGATGCCGCCACGTGCGCGTTCGGGCGCAGCGACGTCGGCGAAGGGTTTTGCGGCGGAAGGAATTCCACCGCCTTGGCGCCGAAGATGGTGTTCCCCGCGATGTGCACCATCGCGTTGGAGGGGATGAAATGCATGTCGTCGCTGTTGATCCCGAGCGT
Source organism: Mycobacterium sp. E1715 (assembly GCF_001667625.1). NCBI lineage: Bacteria > Bacillati > Actinomycetota > Actinomycetes > Mycobacteriales > Mycobacteriaceae > Mycobacterium > Mycobacterium sp. E1715. Next base: position 2,315 of record NZ_LZJJ01000241.1, on the reverse strand, counting down.
TAACCGGGCCTGGTCATCGGCGTAGTCGATCGCCTCGACCTTGCCGATCTGGATGCCGCGGTATTTGACCTTGGCGCCCTTCTCCATCACCAGACCGGCCCGCGGCGCCGAGACCGTCACCGTGTCGATCGAGGCGAAAGCCGCGGAGTAGGACAGGTAAGTGACGAGCGCGAACGCCACCAACAGGCTGGCAAGCACCGCGGCTGCCAGCCGGACGGAGGTACGTCGCGTATCTGTTTCTGCCATGTCCCTTTAAGCGGTCCTGTTACCCGGAGAGGTTGAAGTTACCGGACGCGCCGTAAACGGCGAGTGAGATGCACAAAGTGATGACGACGACGACGATCAGCGACGTTCGCACGGCCTGGCCGACCGCGATGCCGACGCCGACGGGACCGCCGTGCGCGTTGTAGCCGTAGTAGGTATGGACCAGCATCACCGCGATGGACATCACGATCGCCTGCAGGAACGACCACAACAGGTCCGACGGGATGAGGAACGTATTGAAGTAGTGGTCGTAAAGACCCTTGGACTGCCCGTTGATGTACACCGTGGTGAAGCGGGCGGCGAAGAACGCGGCGAGTACGGACAGCGAATACAGCGGAATGATCGCGATGAGGCCGGCGATCAATCGGGTGGACACCAGATAGGACACCGATTCCACCGCCATGCATTCGACGGCGTCGATCTCTTCGGACACCCGCATGGCGCCCAACTGCGCGGTGGCACCGGCGCCGATGGTGGCCGCCAGCGCGATGCCGGCGATGACCGGCGCAACGACGCGGACGTTGAGGAAAGCCGACAGGAAGCCGGTCAGCGCCTCGATGCCGATGTTGCCCAGCGAGGAGTAACCCTGCACGGCGATGACCCCGCCGGAGGCGAGTGTCAGGAAGGCGGCGACGCCCACGGTGCCGCCGATCATGACGAGCGCCCCCGCACCCATTGTCATTTCGGCGATCAGGCGGACCGTCTCTTTGCGGTACTTGGTGATCGCGTGGGGAATGTGACGCACCGTCTGGCCATAGAACAAGGCCTGCTCACCGAAGTCGTCGACCGGCTCCTGCAACCGGGAGGCGAGGTTGCGCAGCCGGTAGGTGACGTCGTAGCTCATCGGGTACTCACTTCGCCGAGATCCGCACGCCGATGGCGGTCATCACCACGTTGATGACGAACAGACAGATGAACGCGTACACGACCGTCTCGTTGACGGCATTGCCGACGCCCTTGGGTCCGCCCTTGACGGTCAGGCCGCGGTAACAACCGACCAGCCCGGCCATCACGCCGAACAGCAACGCCTTGACCTCGGCGAGAACCAGCTCGCGCAGCCCGGTCAACACGGTCAACCCGTTGATGAACGCACCCGGGTTGACGCCCTGCAGGAAAACGGAGAACACGTAGCCACCGGACAGGCCGATGGCGCACACCAGCCCGTTCAGCAGCAGGGCCACCACCGTGGACGCCAGCACCCGGGGCACGACGAGCCGCTGGATCGGGTCGATGCCGAGCACCCGCATCGCGTCGATCTCTTCGCGGATGGTCCGCGCACCGAGGTCGGCGCAGATCGCGGTCGCACCGGCGCCCGCCACGACGAGCACGGTCACCACCGGCCCCAGCTGCGTGATGGTGCCGAATGCCGTTCCGGCGCCGGACAAGTCGGCGGCCCCGATTTCGCGCAGCAGGATGTTGAGCGTGAACGCCACCAGCACGGTGAAGGGGATGGACACCAGCAGGGTGGGAACCAGGGACACCCGCGCGATCATCCAGGTCTGTTCCAAGAACTCGCCCATTTGGAACGGCCGGCGAAAAGTCTGCCGGCCGGTGTCGATCATCATTTCGAAGAACCCGCCGACAGCGCGAGCGGGAACCGCAAGTTGTTCCCTCAACTTGGCTACCCCCCTCGGCTGCTCGCGGCGAAGTCTGTGCGTCGCCTTAGCGGTGTCTTCCGTCGCATGCGGCTCGATGTGAGCCGGATCATATTAACTCAGAACAAGATTAAGGTGTCAATGAAAAGCATTTCTTTGTCCAAAACGTTAATTACCCAGGTCAGACACCGTTACATTTTCCAGAATTGACACACGTTCTACCCACTGTTTCCCCCCCAGGAAGTAACCTCACACGGTTATTGCTCCATCAGCCCGACCGCGGAAAAGTTGCGCTCGGGATCCCGCCCAGCAAAGTACTCTTGCAGCGTCGCGCTCAGTTGCCCGGGCTCCCAGGCCGGTCCCTCTGCGCTGAATCGATGCTCCGCCGTGGGCGCGGCAACCAGGGTCACCTGCGGCCCGTACACGATGAACACCTGCCCGTTGACTTCCGCGGCC
>NZ_LZJJ01000240.1:0-18024 GCF_001667625.1 Mycobacterium sp. E1715 | reverse complement strand
GCCCCGCGCGGATTGCACCTGACGGGGGTCTCCCGGATCGACGTCGACGACGATACCGCCAGCGCCCGGTCGCAGGTCCTGTTCGTGCGGGCGGGCGACCTGCACCTGCGGCCGGCGCTGTACGACGATGAACTGGTCCGCGCCGACGGACGGTGGCGGTTCCGGCGGCGGCGGTGCCAGTTCGTCACGGGCCGTGGCCTGTCCGACACCCCCGAGGTCACGCCGTCATGAACGAACGCGTCGCCCTGGTGACCGGCGCGGCCGGCGGCCAGGGTTGGGCCATCGCCAAACGGCTACGCGCGGAGGGCTATTCGGTGGCCGCGTGCGACCGCCGCGCCGACGAGTTGCGCGGCCTGGTGCACGAATTGGGCGACGACGGGGTGATCGCGATCGAACTCGACGTGACCTCGGAGCCGCGATGGCGGTCCGCCGTGGGTGCCGTGATCAATCACTTCGGCGCGCTGTCCACGCTGGTCAACAACGCCGGGGCGCTGCACCGCGCATCGCTGGCCGACGAGACCGCCGATGCCTTCGAAAGCTCTTGGCGGATCAACTGTTTCGGTGCATTCCTGGGCATTCACGTGACGCTGGAGCACCTGCGGGCGGCGAGTGGTGCGGCCGTCGTCAACATCTGCAGCACCGGCGCCATCCGGCCCTTCCCCCACCACGCCGCCTACGGCTCGGCGAAGTGGGCGCTGCGCGGGCTGACGCAGAACGCCGCCGCCGAACTGGCCCCCCTCGGCATCCGGGTCAACGCCGTGTTCCCCGGACCGATCGCGACCCCGATGCTCGATGACGCCACGCAGCTGCGACTGGCCGCGTCGTCGGCCTTCGGGCGCATCGGTGAACCGCACGAGGTCGCCGACGCGGTCGCGTTCCTGGTCTCCGGGCACGCGTCGTTCATCACCGGCGCTGAACTGGTCGTCGACGGCGGCCAATGCGTGCAGATCCGATGACGGCACCGGACGGCGCCGACCGGCTTCACCCCGAACTGCGGGCCCTCGCGATCACCCGCACGGACTTTTCCTTCCGCTCAATCGAACTCACCCGCGACCCGTTCAACGAGCGCCGCCGCGCGGCCGCCGAACAGACCGACGCGCGCGGTGTCCAGGTCGGCGAAGAGACGGTGCCGGCCGACCCCCCTGTGCGGGTGCGGATCTATCGCGGTGGGTCCTCACCGGCACCCGTGGTGGTCTACTGCCACGCGGGCGGGTTCGCGCTGGGAAACCTGGACACCGACCATCGCCAATGCGTCGAACTGGCCCGCCGCGGCCGCTGCACGGTGGTGTCGGTCGACTACCGGCTGGCGCCCGAGCACCCCTACCCGGCCGCGCTCGCCGACGCGGGTGCCGTGCTGAGGTGGGTCGTGACCGACGCCGGCAAACTCGGTTTGGATCCCACCCGGATCGCCGTCGCCGGCAGCAGCGCCGGCGCCACCCTGGCGGCGTGCCTGGCACAAGCGGCGGCCGACGGCTCAGTGCCGCCGGTCGTCTTCCAGTTGCTGCACCAGCCCGTGCTGGACGATCGAGTCACCCCGTCCAAGAAGGAGTTTCGTGCCAGCCCGGCGTTCGACGGTGAGGCCGCCGACCTGATGTGGGGCCACTACCTGTGCGCAACGACCGTGCCGGAATCGGCCGTGCCCGCGCGGCGGACCCGGCTCGATGATCTGCCCCCGGCGCTGATCACCTGCGCGGAAATCGATCCCTTCCGCGACGAGGCCGTCGACTATGCGCTGCGCCTGCTCCGGGCCGGGGTGTCGGCCGAACTACACGTCTTCGCCCGCACCTGCCACGGATTCGACTCGCTGCTGCCCGATTCGCCGACGTCCGCGCGCCTGTTCGCGCTTCAGGCGCACGCCCTCGGCAGCGCCTTGCACGAGACCGGTGCGGGACCTTCGCCTCTACTCTGAGCGCCCGGACCGTCGGCAGAATGTGCTGCCATGAAGATCACCGGCCTCGAGGTCGTGCCGTTCGAGACATGGGTCGACCGAATCTCGTTCGGCCAGCTGATGACCGACTACCGCGTGGTGCAGACCGTGACCAAGGTGATCACCGACGAGGGCATCGAGGGCTACTACTTCGGCGGCCACTTCCACGGGGACCAGGACGGCCTGCTGCCGGGGGACCGGGCGATCATCACCCAATTCCTGAGCCCGCTGCTCGCCGGTCAGGACCCGTTCGACCGGGCCGAGATCTGGCGCCAACTGTGGGCGGCGAAACTTCCCGAAAACGTTTGCAGCGTAATCGATCTGGCACTGTGGGATCTGGCCGGCCGAGCTGCCGGCGTGCCGGTGCGCAAACTGCTGGGCGGCGCACGGGACCGGGTCAGGGCGTATGCCAGCAGTTTCAACAATCTCGGATCGCCCGAGGAATACGCCGCACACGCCGTCGACTGCAAGCGCCAGGGCTACGGCGCCTACAAGATTCACCCCTACCACTACTGGAATCCGGCGACAGGTCAGTTCGCGCTCCCACGGCCGTCGTTTGTGGACTGGGACATTCGGGTGTGTCGCGAGGTTCGGGCCGCCGTGGGCGACGAGATGGTACTGATGTTCGACCCCTGGGGGACCTACCACACCTACGAGGACGCGCTGCGGGTCGGGCGCGAGCTGGAGCGGCTGGGCTTCTACTGGTACGAGCACCCGATGCCGGAGTACCGGGTCGAGTCCTACCGGCGGCTCGGCGACGACCTCGACATCCCGATCTGCTCTCCCGAGATCGCCGAGGGCGGCATCTACACCCGCGCGGACTGGATCCTGCGCCATGCCTCCGACATCAGCCGCATCGACGTCCTGCGCGGCGGCATCACCGGCGTGATGAAACTGGCCGGGATGTGCGAGGCCGTCGGCATGCGGTGCGAGTTGCACATGAGCGGCTTCGGCAACCTGCAGGTCCTCGGCGCCACCAGCGACGACGTCTGCCAGTACTACGAGCGCGGCCTGCTCGGGCCCGGGGCTCGCTACGACGCCGCGCCGCCGTACCTGACGGCGCCGTGCGACCCCCTCGCACCGGACGGCTTCGTCGAGATACCGTCGGCGCCCGGACTGGGCTACCAAATCCGTTGGGAATACATCGAAGAACACCGCCTGCCGGACGCGGCTGTGGAACCCGTCGCTCCCCTGCACCCGCGGTAGCGGCTGGCGCCGTCGCGCGTGAGCGTGCGCAGAATGCCGCCGTCAACGGCGTGTCGTCGCACAGACACGCACGCTCGCCGGTGGAAATGGCGGGCGGTAGCGGCTAGTCGAACCTGATGAGCTGCCGGACGGCGGCGCCGTCGGCGAGGTTGTCCATCGCCTCGTTGATCTGATCCAACCGGATCGACGAGGACACCAGCGCCTCCACCGGGAGCCGGCCCGACTGCCACAGCGCGACGAACCGGGGGATGTCACGACTGGGCACCGCCGAGCCCAGGTAGCTGCCGATCAGCGACCGTCCTTCGGCAACAAAACCCAACGGCGACAACGAGATTCGTGCATCCGGTGGCGGCAGCCCGACGGTGATCGTCCGGCCGCCCGGTGCGGTGAGGGCAATCGCCGTCTCGAGGGCGGCGGGATGGCCGGCGGCCTCGACGACCACCGCGGCTTTCACGCCGGCGTCGACGGCCTGCTGCGGGGTGTACGCCTCGTGTGCGCCCCGGGCCCGCGCGCCGGCCAGCTTGTCGGGCAGTTGGTCGACGGCGACCACGCGCACGCCGTCGTAGCTGAGCGCGGTGAGCACCGCCGCCATGCCGACACCGCCCAGGCCGACGACGGCGACCGTCTGCCCCGGCTGTGGATCGCCGACGTTGAGCACGGCGCCCCCGCCCGTCAGCACCGCGCAGCCCAGCAGGGCGGCGACCTCGGGCGGCACGTCGGGTGGCACCGGCACCACGCTGGCCCGGTTGACCACCGCGTGCGTCGCGAAGCCCGACACCCCGAGGTGGTGGTACACGCGGTGGCCGGCCTGGTTGAGCCGGATGTCACCGCCCAGCAACGTCCCGGCGGCGTTGGCCGCGCTGCCCGGCTCGCACGGGGTCAGGCCCCCGGTCGCGCAGGCCGCGCAGTGGCCGCACCGCGGCAGGAACACCAGCACCACCCGCTGACCGATCGCGAGATCCGAGACTCCGTCACCGATCTGCTCGACGATTCCGGCCGCCTCGTGCCCGAGCAGCATGGGCACCGGCCGCACCCTGTTGCCGTCGACCACGGACAGGTCGGAATGGCAGACGCCGGCCGCCTCGACGCGGATCAGCACCTCACCGCTGCCGGGCGGATCCAGGTCGAGATCGACGACGCGGATCGGCCGGGACTCGGCGTACGGGCGGGCCAGACCGATCCGGTCCAGCACGGCCCCCCGAATCTGAACCATGCTGGAATACAACCATGGCTTCGGAACCCCCGGTCCCGCCGGCTCCGGCGGTGCCGCCGGCACCGGATGGGCTCACCAGCGACGACTTCCCGGTGCTGTGGCCGGTCGGAACGCGGTGGGCCGACAACGACATGTTCGGCCACCTGAACAACGCCGTGTATTACCAGTTGTTCGACACCGCCATCAACGCCTGGATCAACACCAGCACCGGGCTGGACCCGCTCACCACGCCCGCACTCGGCATCGTGGCCGAGTCGGCCTGCCGGTACTTCTCCGAGTTGCATTTCCCCGAGGGCCTCATGGTGGGGCTGGCGGTGACCCGGCTGGGCCGCAGCAGCGTCACCTACCGGCTCGGCGTGTTCCGGGCCGCGCTGGACGGGCAGGCTCAGCCGATCACCGCGCTGGGCCATTGGGTGCACGTCTACGTCGATCGCACCAGCCGCAAGCCGATCGAAATCCCCGACCCCGTCCGGTCGCTGCTGTCGACGGCGCGCGTGGACCGATAGGCCCGAGATTGCCCGCGGCGCCGGGGCTTTCGCGAGAAATCGCCGCCCGGGCCGCACCGCCGGGACGCGTCGCCCACCCGGCTATGCTTCGCCAATGCCAGTTATGAGCAAGACCGTCGAGGTCAGCGCCGACGCCGCCTCGATCATGGCGATCGTCGCGGACTTCGAGGCTTACCCGCAGTGGAACGAGGAGATCAAGGGCCTCTGGGTGCTCGCCCGCTACGACGACGGGCGCCCCAGCCAGCTGCGGCTCGACACCGACTACCAAGGCATGCAGAGCGTGTTCATCCAGGCCGTCTACTACCCGGCGGAGAACCAGATTCAGACCGTCCTGCAGCAGGGCGACCTCTTCACCAAGCAGGAGCAGCTGTTCAGCGTGGTGGAGATGGGCACATCGAGCCTGCTGACCGTGGACTTGGACGTCGAGACCTCGATGCCGGTTCCCGCGCCGATGGTCAAGCAGCTCGTCGGCAACGTCTTGGACCACCTCGCCGAAAGCCTGAAGCGGCGCGCCGAACAGCTGGCCGCGGGCTCGTCCTGAAGGCGATAGACCCATCGCCCGGCTTCGCCGCGCTTGCGACCGCGGTGGATCTATCGCGCCGGCCCGCGGCGCCCGGCTTCGCCGTGCTTGCGACCGCCGTGGATCTATCGCGCCGGCCCGCGGCGCCCGGCTTCGCCGCGCTTGCGACCGCGGTGGATCTATCGCGCCGGCCCGCGGCGCCCGGCTTCGCCGCGCTTGCGACCGCCGCTAGTCGAAGATGCCCGTGCGGTCCCGGATTTCCGTGAGCCTGGCCGCCGCGTCGGTGAACTGCCACACGGTGTGCTCGATCACCGCGGCGGCGTCGCGCCGGCGCAGCGCGGCGATCAGCTGCCGGTGGTTGTCGACGGCGGCGGTGCCCCATTGCTGATCGGCCGCGTACACCAGCACCGGCATGTACCGCGCGGCGTTGAGCAGGAACCACGCCAGCTTGATCCGCCCGCTCGCCTGATTGAAGACCCGATGGAATGCGAACTCGATGCCCGCGATGGTCTCGGCGTCGCTGGACCCGACGGCCGCGGCGAGCGCCTCGTTGATGCGTTCGAGCTCGTCGATCTCGGCGTCGCTGATGTGGTCGGTGGCCGCGGCGGCCAGCTCCTTGGCGATGGTGGCCTGGAGCCAGAAGATGTCCTCGACGTCCTGGCGGGTCAGCGGAAGCACGACGTGGCCGCGGTGCGGTTCCAGCTGCACCATGCCCTCGCCGCGCAGTTTCAGCAGCGCTTCGCGCACGGGCGTCACGCTGACGCCGAGCTCGGCCGCGGTCTCGTCGAGGCGGATGAACGTCCCCGGCCGGAGCGCCCCGGACATGATCGCGGCCCGGAGGTGACCCGCGACCTCGTCGGACAACTGCGCCCGGCGCAGTGGCCGTCGGCGCCTCAGTCGCGTGGATATCGGTGCGTTCACGGGGGCTGCCAGGGCTTTCGGGGGCTTCGCGGAGGTTGGTTTGAAACTTTTGTCGGGGCTTGTCAGCAGGGCTTTCAGGCCATAATGTGACCCAGACAACACCATGTTTTATCAAATATCAACCTGGCGCAAGCGGTGCGCGAGTGAAGGGAAAGGCCGGAGTTGACCGCGCAATTAGCGAGCCATCTGGCGCAGGGGACGGAGCAGCCGTACCTGTCCCGGCGGCAGAATTGGGTGACCCAGCTCGAACGGCACGCCCTGATGCAACCGGGCGCCCCGGCGCTGCGGTTCCTGGGCAGGACCGTGACGTGGGGGGACCTGCGGCAGCGGGTGGCGGCGCTGGCCGATGCGTTGAGCCGTCGGGGAGTCGGCTTCGGCGACCGGGTCATGGTGTTGATGCTCAACCGCACCGAATTCGTCGAGTCGGTGCTGGCGGTCAACATGCTCGGCGCCATCGCCGTGCCGCTCAACTTCCGGCTCACTCCCGCCGAGATCGCCTTCCTGGTCCAGGACTGCGAAGCGCGGGTGATGATCACCGAATCGGTGCTCGCCCCGGTGGCCGCGGGGGTGCGCGACGTCGAGCCGCTGGTAGGCGCGATCATCGTGGCCGGCGGCGCGGGCGACGACAGCGTCCTCGGCTACGAAGACCTGATCAACGAGCACGGGGCTACGCATGAGCCCGTCGACATCCCGAACGATTCGCCGGCGCTGATCATGTACACCTCGGGCACCACGGGCCGCCCGAAGGGCGCCGTGCTGACCCACACCAACCTGACCGGGCAGACCATGACCGGCCTGTACACCAACGGCGCCGACATCAACAGCGATGTCGGTTTCGTCGGCGTCCCGTTCTTCCACATCGCGGGCATCGGCAACATGCTGACCGGGCTGCTGCTGGGCACCCCGACGGTGATCTACCCGCTCGGCGCGTTCGAGCCGGGGCAACTGCTCGACGTGCTGGCCGAAGAGAAGGTCACCGGCCTCTTCCTGGTGCCCGCGCAATGGCAGGCCGTCTGCGCCGAGCAACAGGCACGGCCCCGCGACCTGAGGCTGCGGGTGATGTCCTGGGGAGCCGCGCCGGCGCCCGACGCGCTGCTGCGCGAGATGTCGGCGACGTTTCCCGGCACCCAGATCCTGGCCGCGTTCGGTCAGACCGAGATGTCGCCGGTCACCTGCATGCTGCTGGGCGAGGACGCGATACGTAAACGCGGCTCGGTCGGCAAGGTGATCCCGACCGTGGCCGCACGCGTCGTCGACGAGAACATGAACGACGTGCCGATCGGCGAGGTCGGCGAAATCGTCTATCGCGCACCAACTTTGATGAGTGGCTACTGGAACAACCCGGAGGCCACCGCGGAGGCCTTCGCCGGTGGGTGGTTCCACTCCGGCGACCTCGTCCGGGTGGACGAGGAGGGTTACGTCTGGGTGGTGGATCGCAAGAAGGACATGATCATCTCCGGCGGTGAGAACATCTACTGCGCCGAGGTGGAGAACGTCCTGGCCAGCCATCCGAGCATCGTCGAGGTCGCGGTCATCGGCCGCACCCATGAGAAGTGGGGCGAGGTGCCGATCGCGGTCGCGGCCGTCGCGGGCGACCAGCTGCTGCTCGACGAGCTCCAGGAGTTCCTGGCCGAGCGGCTGGCACGTTACAAGCATCCCAAGGCCCTCGAGATCGTGGACGCGTTGCCGCGCAACCCCGCCGGTAAGGTGCTCAAGACTGAGCTACGGATCCGTTACGGAACCGCAAATATCGATGAAAACCGTTCCGGTGCAAGAGAATTTACGGGCAGGGAGGAAAGCTGACGAAACCTGTAACGTTTGCCCGCTGTTGACGAAGGGTTAATTGTGCAGATGCAGTTCACACGTGCATGGCCATCGGGTACATTCCTGTGGTCTCCGTTACTACTTGTCAGTAGGGAGCCGATGGTCACACACGTTGGGTCGGGGCGAAACGGGGGCCTCCCCGGCCGCGTTGGGCGTACCTCCCGCTTGCGGGGGACGGCGAGGGGTGGGGGTGCCCTCAGCCGCGGAGCCGTGAGGGGGAGAGGCGTGCGACACGATCCGCCGCCGCGCCGAGAGGCGGGCGGTATCAGCTGGAGGGGGCAGCGGTGACTTCAACGTCGGCGAGTCGACGGGGCCCCTACTTGGTCGGCTATGTACGCGACCAACTGCAGACCCCGCTGACGCTCATCGGGGGATTCTTCCGGATGTGCGTCCTCACCGGCAGGGCGTTGTTCCGCTGGCCGTTCCAATGGCGCGAATTCGTCCTGCAGTGCTGGTTCATCATGCGGGTGGCTTTCCTGCCGACCATCATGGTGTCGATCCCGCTGACAGTCCTGCTGATCTTCACGCTCAACGTCCTGCTGGCCCAGTTCGGGGCCGCGGACCTGTCCGGAGCCGGCGCGGCGATCGGCGCCGTCACCCAGCTCGGTCCGCTCACCACGGTGCTGGTGGTGGCCGGCGCCGGGTCGACGGCCATCTGCGCCGACCTCGGCGCCCGCACCATCCGCGAGGAGATCGACGCCATGGAGGTGCTCGGCATCGACCCGATCCACCGGCTGGTGGTCCCGCGGGTGATCGCCGCGACGCTGGTGGCCACGCTGCTCAACGGCCTGGTGATCACCGTCGGCCTGGTCGGCGGCTACCTGTTCGGCGTCTACCTGCAAAACGTCTCGGGCGGCGCCTACCTCGCCACCCTGACCACGATCACGGGCCTGCCGGAGGTCGTCATCGCGACCGTGAAAGCCGCCACGTTCGGCCTGATCGCCGGGCTGGTCGGCTGCTATCGCGGCCTGACCGTGCGGGGCGGCTCGAAGGGACTGGGCACCGCCGTCAACGAGACCGTCGTGCTCTGCGTCGTCGCGCTGTACGCGGTCAACGTGGTGCTGACGACCATCGGCGTGCGATTCGGAACGGGCCACTGACATGTCGACCTCTGCCGTATTGCGCGCCCGCTTCCCGCGGGCGGCCGAAAACCTCAACCGCTACGGCGGCGCCGCGGCCCGCGGGCTCGACGACGTCGGCCAGATGGCGTGGTTCGGGGCGGTGGCCCTCGGCCACATCCCGCACGCGCTGCGCAACTACCGCAAGGAGACGCTGCGGCTGATCGCCCAGATCGGCATGGGCACCGGTGCCATGGCCGTCATCGGCGGCACCGTGGCCATCGTCGGCTTCGTGACCCTGTCCGGTAGCTCCCTGGTCGCCATTCAGGGCTTCGCCTCGCTGGGCAACATCGGCGTCGAGGCGTTCACCGGCTTCTTCGCCGCGCTGATCAACGTCCGCATCGCCGCCCCCGTCGTCACCGGCATCGCGATGGCCGCCACCGTCGGCGCCGGCGCGACCGCCGAGCTGGGGGCCATGCGCATCAGCGAAGAGATCGACGCCCTGGAAGTCATGGGCATCAAGTCGATCTCGTTCCTGGCGACCACCCGGATCATGGCCGGGCTGGTCGTCATCATTCCGCTCTACTCGCTGGCGATGATCATGTCGTTCCTGTCCCCCCAGATCACCACCACGGTGCTGTACGGGCAATCCAACGGAACCTACGAGCACTACTTCCGGACATTCCTGCGTCCCGACGACGTGTTCTGGTCGTTCCTCGAGGCCATCATCATCACGGCGGTCGTGATGATCACCCACTGCTTCTACGGATACAACGCCGGCGGCGGACCCGTCGGCGTCGGAGAGGCCGTCGGCCGATCGATGCGTTTCTCGCTGGTGTCGGTCCAGGTCGTGGTTCTGGCAGCCGCGTTGGCGCTCTACGGCGTCAACCCCAACTTCGCGCTCACGGTGTAGCCATGACGTCACCGGTGAAGGTCAACAAACCCCGCAACCCGCCGTACAAGCTGGCGGGCATCGCCTCGCTGATCATCGCCCTCGTGGCGCTGGTTCTGGTCTACGGGCAGTTCCGCGGCGACTTCACACCCAAGACCAAGCTGACCATGCTGGCGTCGCGGGCCGGGCTGGTGATGGATCCCGGCTCGAAGGTCACCTACAACGGGGTGGAGATCGGCCGGGTGGCCAACATCTCCGAGACCGTGCGGGACGGCAAGCCGGCCGCGAAGTTCACCCTGGACGTCTACCCCCGGTACCTCTCGCTGATCCCGGCCAACGTGAACGCCGACATCAAGGCGACCACTGTGTTCGGCGGCAAGTACGTGTCGCTGACGACGCCGAAGAACCCGTCGTCGCAGAAGCTCAACCCGCACACCGTGATCGACGCGCGGTCGGTGACGACGGAGATCAACACGCTGTTCCAGACCGTCACCTCGATCGCGGAGAAGGTGGATCCGGTCAAGCTGAACCTGACGCTGAGCGCCGCGGCCCAGGCGCTGACCGGGCTGGGCGACCGGTTCGGGCAATCGGTGGTCAACGCGAACGCGATCCTCGATGACGTCAACCCGCAGATGCCCCAGGCCCGCCGCGACATTCAGGGGTTGGCGGCGCTCGGGGACACCTACGCCAACGCCGCGCCCGACCTAATCGACTTCCTCAACAACGCGGTCATCACCTCGCGCACGATCAACGCGCAGCAGAAGGATCTGGACCAGGCCCTGTTGTCCGCGGCCGGGTTCGGCAACACGGGCGCCGACATCTTCAACCGGGGCGGCCCCTACCTGGCGCGCGGCGCCGAGGACCTGGTGCCCTCGGCCCAGCTGCTGGACACCTACAGCCCGGAGATCTTCTGCACGCTGCGCAACTACCACGACATCGAGCCGAAGGCCTCGTCGTTCCTGGGCGGCAACGGCTACTCGCTGAGCGCCCACACCGAGGCCCTGTCCGGGCTGGGGCTGCTGGCCAACCCCGTGTCGGCGGTGGCGACCCTCGCCAGCCTGGTCGGCGGGCTCGCAGGGCTCATCGGCGGCGCGCCGAACCCGTACACCTACCCGGAGAACCTGCCGCGGGTGAACGCGCGCGGCGGGCCGGGGGGCGCCCCCGGTTGCTGGCAGCAGATCACCCACGACCTGTGGCCGGCACCTGAATTGGTGATGGACAGCGGCAACAGCATCGCGCCGTACAACCACCTCGACACCGGCTCGCCGTACGCCATCGAGTACGTCTGGGGCCGCCAAGTAGGGGACAACACGATCAACCCATGAAAATCACCGGAACAATCGTCAGGCTCAGCATCTTCTCGTTGGTGCTGCTGATCTTCACTGTGATGATCATCGTCGTATTCGGCCAGATGCGGTTCGACAGCACGAACTCGTACTCGGCCGAATTCACCAACGTCAGCGGGCTGCGGGCGGGCCAGTTCGTCCGCGCCTCGGGCGTGGAGATCGGCAAGGTCGACACGGTCGAGCTGGCCGACGGCGGCAAGCGGGCGCGGGTGAAATTCAACGTCGACCGCTCGGTGCCGCTGTACCAGTCGACGACCGCGCAGATCCGCTACCTCGACCTCATCGGCAACCGCTACCTGGAGCTCAAGCGCGGCGAGGGCGAGGGCGCCGAGAAGGTGCTGCCGCCGGGCGGCTTCATCCCGATGTCGCGGACCTCGCCCGCGCTGGACCTCGATGCTCTGATCGGCGGTTTCAAGCCGCTGTTCCGTGCGCTGGACCCGCAGAAGGTGAACACCATCGCGACGGCGCTGATCACCGTGTTCCAGGGCCAGGGCGGCACCATCAACGACATCCTCGACCAGACCGCGCAGCTGACCAACCAGCTCGGTGAACGTGACCAGGCGATCGGCGAGGTCATCAAGAACCTGAACATCGTCCTGGACACCACGGTCCGCCACCGCCAGCAGTTCGACCAGACGGTCAACAACCTCGAGGTGCTCATCACGGGGCTGAAGGACCACGGCGACCAGCTGGCGGGCGGGACCGCGCACATCAGCAACGCCGCCGGGACGGTCGCCGATCTGCTCGCCGAGGACCGCGGGCTGCTGCACAACACCCTCAACTACCTGGATGCGATCCAGCAGCCGCTCATCGACCAGCGCGATGGGCTCAACGACTACCTGAAGAAGGTGCCCACCGCGTTGAACATGATCGGGCGCGCCATCGGCTCCTACGGCGACTTCGTGAACTTCTACGCCTGCGACATCACCCTCAAGATCAACGGGTTGCAGGCCGGTGGCCCGGTCCGCACGGTCCGGCTCTTCCAGCAGCCGACGGGTAGGTGCACCCCGCAATGAGGACACTGGAACCACCCAACCGGGTTCGCATCGGCCTGATGGGCATCATCGTGACGCTGCTCGTCATCGGCGTCGGTCAAAGCTTCACCAGCGTGCCGATGCTGATGGCCAAACCGCACTACTACGGCCAGTTCACCGACACCGGCGGCATCGGCGTCGGCGACAAGGTGCGCATCGCCGGCGTGGACGTCGGCAAGGTCGAGGCCATCAGCATCGACGGCGACCACATCCTGGTCAAGTTCAATATGGGCACCGCAACCATCGGCACCGAGAGCCGGCTGGCGATCAAGACCGACACCATCCTCGGGAAGAAGATCCTGGACGTCGAGGCCCGGGGCAATCAGAAACTGAGGCCCGGCGACTCGCTACCCATCGGTCAAAGCACCACGCCCTACCAGATCTACGACGCGTTCTTCGATGTCACCAAGGCCGCCCAGGGCTGGAACATCGACACGGTCAAGGAATCGCTGCACGTCCTGTCGCAGACCATCGACCAGACCTACCCGCACCTGAGCGCCGCGCTGGACGGCGTGGCCAAGTTCTCCGACACCATCGGCAAGCGCGACGAACAGGTCAAGCATCTGCTCGCCCAGGCCAACCAGGTGGCCAGCGTCCTCGGTGACCGCAGCGACCAGGTCGACCGCCTGCTGGTGAACGCGAAGAACCTGCTGGTGGCCTTCAACGAGCGCGGCCAGGCCATCAACGCGTTGCTGGCGAACGTCGCCGCCTTCTCCGAACAGGTCAAGGGCTTCATCAACGACAACCCGAACCTCAACCACGTGCTCGAACAGTTGCGCACGGTGAGCGACATCTTGAAGGAACGCAAGGACGACGTCGCCGCGGGGCTCACCGAGGTCGGCAAGTTCCTGCCGTCCCTGAACGAGGCCATCGCGTCGGGACCGTTCTTCAAGGTGGTCCTGCACAACCTCGCGCTGTACCAGATCATCCAGCCGTGGGTGGATGCCGCCTTCAAGAAGCGCGGCATCGACCCGGAGAACTTCTGGCGCAGCGCCGGGCTGCCCGAATTCCGGTGGCCCGACCCGAACGGCACCCGGTTGCCCAACGGCGCACCGCCGCCGGCACCCCCGGTGCTGGAAGGCACTCCGGAGCACCCGGGGCCGGCCGTTCCTCCCGGGTCGCCCTGCTCCTACACCCCGGCCAACCCGGGTGGCAACGTGACCGTCGGCGACGAGGGTCTGCCGCGGCCGTGGAACCCGCTGCCGTGCGCCGGCGGGGGCATCGGACCGTTCGGCGGCCCGGGCTTCCCGGCGCCGGTCGACGTGATGACCTCCCCGCCGAACCCGGGCGGCCTGCCCCCGACGCCGGGCATCCCGATCGCCGGGCGGCCGGGCGACCCGCCGCCGGACGTTCCCGGCACGCCCGTGCCGCTGCCGGCGCAGGCGCCGCCGGGCGCGCGCACCGAGAACCTGGCGCCGGCCGGGCCGACGCCGCCGCCGTCGACGTTCGCGCCGGGCTTCCCGCCGGGACCCGCGGCCCCACCGGGGCCGGGGAACCAGCTGCCGGCGCCCTTCATCAACCCGGGCGGAACGGGCGGCAGCGGCGCTGCCGGGGGAGGTAGCCAGAATTGAGCACCGCCTTTGACATCCGAAACATCCGGCTACCGAAGCTGACCCGGGCGACCGTGATCATCGGCTCGCTGGTGATCGTGCTGGCCCTGGTCGTCGGGTTCGTCGGCTGGCGGCTCTTCGAGAAGCTGACCAACAACACCGTGGTGGCCTATTTCCCGGCGGCCAACGCGCTCTACCCGGGCGACAAGGTCCAGATCATGGGGTTGCGGGTGGGCGCGATCGACAAGATCGAGCCGGCCGGCGACAAGATGAAGGTCACCTTCCACTACGAGAACAAGTACCGGGTTCCCGCCAACGCCAACGCGGTGATCCTGAACCCGACGCTGGTGGCGTCGCGGGCCATCCAGCTGGAGCCGCCATACAAGGGCGGCCCGGTGCTGGCCGACAATGCGGTGATCCCCGAGGAGCGCACGCAGGTCCCGGTGGAGTGGGACCAGCTGCGCAACAGCATCACCAACATCATCTCCAAGCTGGGCCCCACCCCCGAGCAGCCGACCGGCCCGTTCGGTGAGGTCATCGAGTCCTACGCCAACGGCCTGGCCGGCAAGGGCAAAGAGATCAACACGACGCTGAGCAACCTGTCGTCGGCGCTCAACGCGCTGAACGAAGGCCGCGGCGACTTCTTCGCGGTGGTGAAGAGCCTGGCGCTGTTCGTCAACGCGCTGCACAAGGACGACCAGCAGTTCGTCGCGCTGAACCAGAACCTGGCGGACTTCACCACCCGGCTCGCCCACAACGACAACGACCTGGCGAACGCGATCGAGCAGTTCGACGGTCTGCTGTCGACCGTGCGGCCGTTCTTGGACAAGAACCGCGAGGTGTTGACCTACGACATCAACAACCTGGCCACGGTGACGAACACGATCCTGCAGCCGGACCCGCTGAACGGACTGGAGACCGCGCTGCACGTCCTCCCGACGGCCGCGGCGAACATCAACCAGATCTATCACCCGTCGCACGGGTCGGTGGTCGCCATCCCGGCGATCACCAACTTCGCCAACCCGATGCAGTTCATCTGCAGCTCGATCCAGGCGGGCAGCCGGCTCGGATACCAGGAGTCCGCGGAGCTGTGCGCGCAGTACCTGGCCCCCATCCTCGACGCCATCAAGTTCAACTACCTGCCGTTCGGCGCGAACCTGTTCAGCACGGCCGAGACCTTGCCCAAGCAGGTGGCCTATTCGGAGGATCGGCTGCACCCGCCGAACGGCTATAAGGACACCACCGTGCCCGGCATCTGGGTTCCCGACACCCCGACGTCGCACCGCAACACCCAGCCCGGCTGGATCGTCGCGCCGGGGATGCAGGGCCAGCAGGTCGGACCCATCACGGCCGGTCTGATGACCCCGGACTCGCTGTCCGAGCTCATGGGAGGCCCCAACATCGCGCCCGTCCAGTCGAACCTGCAGACGCCGCCGGGACCGCCGAACGCGTACGACGAGAACCCGATCGTGCCGCCAATCGGACTGAACGCGCCGGTACCCATCCAGCCGCCGCCACCCGGGCCGGGCGTGGCCCCGGGTCCGGTGGCCCCGACACCGGCGCCGGTCGCGGCGCCGGCGCCCAACGCCGGCGGGCCGGCGGTGCCGGCTGACATCGGGGGTGGCCAGTGAGCGTATTGCGAAGGCTGATCCCGCCGATTCGCCGCGGGTCCTGGCAGGCCCTGGTCCTGCTGATGGCCGCGCTGGTGCTGAGTTCGTGCGGCTGGCGCGGCATCTCCAATGTCGCGATCCCCGGTGGTCCCGGCAGCGGCTCGGGCGCCATGACGATCTATGTGCAGGTGCCGGACACGCTGGCGATCAACGGCAACAGCAAGGTGATGGTCGCCGACGTCTTCGTCGGGTCGATCAAGAAGATTCAGCTGAAGAACTGGATCGCCACTTTGACGCTGGGTGTCGACAAGAACACCAAGCTGCCCAAGAACGCGATCGCCAAGATCGGCCAGACCTCACTGCTGGGTTCCCAGCACGTCGAGCTGGCCGCGCCGCCCAACCCGTCGCAGGAATTGCTGAAGGACGGCGACACCATTCCGCTGAAGAACTCCTCGGCGTATCCCACCACCGAGCAGACGCTGGCCAGCCTGTCGCTGATCCTGCGCGGTGGCGGCATCCCCAACCTCGAGGTGCTGCAGAACGAGGTCTACAACATCTTCAACGGGCGGGGCGACGCGATCCGGTCCTTCCTGGGCAAGCTGGACACCTTCACCAGCCAGCTCAACCAGCAGCGCGATGACATCACCCACGCGATCGACTCGACCAACCGGCTGCTGACCTATGTCGGCGCGCGGGCGGACGTCCTCGACCGGGTGCTCACCGACATCCCGCCACTGATCAAGCATTTCGCCGACACCAAGAACCTGCTGATCAACGCCGTCGACGCGGTGGGCCGGCTGAGCCAGGCCGCTGACCAGTACCTGTCGGAAGCCCGCGGGCCGCTGCACACCGACCTGCAGGCGCTGCAATGCCCGTTGAAGGAGCTGGGGCGCGCCTCGCCCTATCTGATCGGCGCGCTGAAGCTGATCCTGACCCAGCCGTTCGACATCGACACCGTGCCGAAGATCTTCCGGGGTGACTACATCAATATCTCGCTGACGCTCGACGTGACCTACAGCTCGGTCGACAACGCGTTCCTCACCGGTACCGGGTTGTCCGGCGCGCTGCGCGCGCTCGAGCAGTCGTTCGGGCGTGACCCCGAGACGATGATCCCGGACGTGCGCTACACGCCGAACCCGAATGACGCGCCCGGCGGGCCGCTGGTGGAAAGGGGGGACAGGAATTGCTGACTCCTTTCATCAGACGCCAGCTGATCGCATTCGGAATCCTGACGGTCATCTCGATCCTCGTGCTCGGGGTGTACTACCTGCAGCTCCCGAGCCTGGCCGGCATCGGTCGGTACACGCTGAAGGCCGAACTGCCGGCGTCGGGCGGTCTGTACCCGACGGCGAACGTGACGTATCGAGGCATCACGATCGGCAAGGTCACCGACGTCGAACCGACCGAGCGCGGCGCCGAAGCGACGATGAGCATCGACAGCCGCTACAAGATCCCGATCGACGCGACCGCCAACGTCCACTCGGTGTCGGCCGTCGGTGAGCAGTACCTGGACCTGGAATCGACCGGGAATCCGGGCAAGTTCCTGTCCGAGGGTCAGACGATCACCAAGGGCACGGTGCCCGCGGAGATCGGCCCGGCGCTGGACACGGCCAACCGTGGGCTGGCCGTGCTGCCCAAGGACAAGATCGGCCAATTACTGGACGAGACGGCGCAATCCGTCGGCGGCCTGGGTCCCGCCCTGCAGCGGTTGGTGGACTCCACGCAGGCGATCGTCGGTGATTTCAAGACGAACATCACCGACGTCAACGACATCATCCAGAATTCGGGCCCGGTGCTCGACAGCCAGGTCAAGTCGGGCGATGCCATCGAACGCTGGGCGCGCAACCTGAACCGGCTGGGCGCGCAGTCCGCCCAGGAGGACTCGCACGTCAAGAGCATCCTGCGTCAGGCGGCGCCGACGGCCGATCAGGTCAACGACGTGTTCAACGACGTCCGCGAGTCGCTGCCGCAGACACTGGCGAATCTGGAGGTGGTGTTCGACCTGCTCAAGCGCTACCACACCGGCGTCGAGCAGGTCCTGGTGTTCCTGCCTCAGGGCGCGTCGATCGCCCAGACGGTGGCCGCGCCGTTCCCGAACATGGCGGCGCTGGACCTGGCCTTATCGATCAACCAGCCGCCGCCCTGCCTGACCGGCTTCATCCCGGCGTCGGAGTGGCGGTCCCCGGCCGACACCAGCATGCAGCCGCTGCCGTCGGGCACGTACTGCAAGATCCCGATGGACACCCCGGCCAACAGCGTGCGCGGGTCGCGCAACATCCCGTGCACGGACGTCGAGGGCAAGCGGGCGGCCACGCCCCGGGAGTGCCGCGACCCCAAGCCGTACGTGCCCGCGGGTACCAACCCCTGGTACGGCGATCCCAACCAAATCGTGACCTGCCCCGCGCCGGCGGCACGCT
>NZ_LZJJ01000239.1:0-16511 GCF_001667625.1 Mycobacterium sp. E1715 | reverse complement strand
CGTCGCCATCAGCGACGAGGCGCCGTTCCTGGAGGCCGCCGCCAAGGCGCTGGAGATCGACCGGCTGCGCGTCATCGACACCGGATTGGACCCCGTCGTCGCCGAACGGGAGCAGTGGGACGACGGCAACAACACGCTGGCGCTGGCGCCCGGCGTCGTCGTCGCCTACGAGCGCAACGCGCAGACCAACGCCCGCCTGCAGGACGCGGGCATCGAGGTGCTCACGATCGCGGGCTCCGAACTGGGCACCGGCCGCGGCGGCCCCCGGTGCATGTCGTGCCCCGTGGCCCGCGATCCGTTGCGCTAGACGTCGAGATTGCCGGCGTGGTCGTGATTGGCGGCCAGTTCACAGCCTTCACGGCAATCTCGATGACGATCGGCTCGCCAACGCATCGCGTGCCCGTTGAACGATGACGCGGGGCCGGTCCTCGTTGATCACCCTGATCACAGTCCAACCGAGGCGGCTCACCATCTCCGCTCGACGAATGTCCTTCACGTACTGGCTTCTGTCGGTGCGGTGCTGCTCGCCGTCGTACTCCACCGCGACCATCGGTTGTTCCCAACCCATATCCAGGTAGGCCACGAGCCGCCCGTCGGTGACTCTGATCTGCGTGGTGGGCCGTGGAAGACCGGCGTCGATCAAGACCAGCCGCAACCAGCTTTCTTTCGGCGATTGCGCACCACCGTCCATCAGGGACAGGGCGACTTGGGATCGTCGGACGCCGCGGGCCCGCTTGTTACGAGCGATCAGCCGAGTCACGTCTAACGGGTCGAGGGCCGTCGCGGCCGACAGCGCGTCGAGTTGGGCAACCGCCAGACCGCGGGGTAGGTGCCGGGCCAGATCGAACGCCGTTCGCGCCGGGTTGGTCACCGGTAGGCCATGGAGTTCGACGAGATCCTCGGCGGCGATATGGTCCCGACGGACGATGATGCCGGGCGGTGCGTGGTTGAAAGGCCCGACGACATCTACCGGGACAAAATCGTCCACCCATTTCGCTCCGTGGAGTGCGGCTGCGGCCCGGCCGGCGATGATCGCCCGCCGGCCCGACCACAGCCAGGCGGCGTAGATATTGTCATGGAGCGATGCGCCCGCGTTCTTCGGCACGTATACGTCCCGATGGATTTGGCGGTAATTCCAACGCAATTGACCCCGGGTCAGCGATCCGCGCGCTATCGCTTCGCTCCCGACAAAGACCCTAGCCATGCGCTCATCATGAGCGTCACCACCACTGGCCCGTTCACATTGCCGCCATGGTTGTGGACAACGCGATTTGTACAGCCCTCACGGCAATCTCGACGCCGAAGACGTCAGCGCCAGCTGGGCAGCCAGATCTCCATGTCCCACGTCTGCTGCGAAATCGGCAACCCGGTGAGCACCGGGAACAGCCAGGCGAAGTTGGTCACCACCAACGCCACATAACAACAGACCGCGATCAGCCCGAGCGTGCGCCGTTCCGAGCTCAGGCCGTGAGTACGGCCGGGCGGATAGAGGATGTCCCCACATATCAGGGCGATGCCCATCACCAGGAACGGCCCCATCGTCGCCGCGTAGAAGAAGTACATCTGCCGGTCGATGTCGGCGAACCAGGGTAGCCACCCCGCGCAATAACCGGTCAGCACAACGGCGTAACGCCAATCCCGACGGACGAACGCGCGCCAACACGCGTAGACCAGGACCGGTACCGCCAGCCACCACATGGCCGGGGTGCCCACCAGCATCTCCGCCTTGACGCACGACTGCGCACCGCACCCGGACACGTTCTGCTGGTCGATCGCGTACAGCACCGGCCGCAACGACATCGGCCAGGCCCACGGCTTGGACTCCCACGGGTGGTAGTTGCCTGCGGCGTTGGTCAGGCTCTTGTGGAAGTCGAAAGCCTTGGCGGTGTAATGCCATAGCGACCGGATGGCATCCGGCAGCGGGACCACCGAATGGGGGCCGATCGACTGGCCCACCTCGTGCCGGTCGATCGCCGTCTCGGACGCGAACCATGGCGCGTAACTGGCCAGGTACACCGCGAACGGGATGACCACCAGGGCGTACGCGGTCGGGATCAGATCACGCCGCAAGACCCCCACCCAGGGCCGGGTCACCTGGTACTGGCGCCGCGCCGCCACGTCGAACGCCAGCGACATCGCGCCGAAGAACAACACGAAGTACAGCCCGGACCACTTTGTCCCGCAAGCCAATCCGAGCAGGACGCCCGCCAGGAAGCGCCACCATCGCACCCCGAGCCGCGGACCCCACACCGTCTCGGCGGCGCGCCCCTGCAGCAGCGCGACGTGCATCCGCTCGCGGACCTGGTCCCGGTCGACGATCAGCGCGCCGAACGCCGCGACCACGAAGAAGGTGAGGATGCCGTCGAGCAGGGCGGTCCGCGCGGTGACGAAGCTGACGCCGTCGCAGATCACCAGAATCCCGGCGATCGCGCCGACCAGCGTGGACCGGCTGATCCGCCGGACGATCCGCGTCACCAGCACAACCAGCACCACGCCCAGCAGGGCGCCGGTGAACCGCCAGCCGACGCCGTTGTAGCCGAAGATCGCCTCGCCGATCGCGATCAGCTGCTTGCCGACCGGCGGGTGGACCACCAGGCCGAACCCCGGGTTGTCTTCCACCCCGTGGTTGTGCAGCGCCTGCCAGGCCTGGGGCGCATAGTGCTTCTCGTCGAAGACGGGCGTGCCGGCGTCGGTCGGCGAACCGAGGTTGAGGAACCGGCTGATCGTTGCCAGCACGGCGATCACGCCCGTCACGACCCAGCCGCGAATCTGATCGGTGGGACCGAAGTCGGCCACCGGAACCATCGGCCCCGGGCTGACCGCGGGCACGACACGCTCCTGGCCGGCGACCAAGGTTTCGCGGGGCGGGGCGGACATCGGTGTCGATCGTAGGCTGTCCGTCATGACCACTGGCCGCCTGTTGCTGGGCGCGACTCCGTTGGGCCAGCCGTCGGACGCCTCGCCTCGCCTGATCGATGCCCTCACTCACGCCGACGTGGTGGCGGCTGAGGACACCCGGCGGGTGCGCACGCTGGCGAAAGCCCTGGGCGTCACCATCACCGGCCGGGTGATCAGCCTGTTCGACCGGGTCGAGGCAGCCCGGGTGGACCCGCTGATCAGCGCGCTGCAAGCCGGCGCGACGGTACTGGTGGTCAGCGATGCCGGGATGCCGCTGATCAGCGACCCGGGCTTCCGGCTGGTGGCGGCGTGCGTGGATGCCGGGATCCCGCTGACCTGCCTCCCCGGCCCCTCGGCGGTGATGACCGCGCTGGCCCTGTCCGGGCTGCCCGCGGAGAAGTTCTGTTTCGAGGGGTTCGCCCCGCGCAGGAAGGCCGCGCGGCGGGCCTGGCTGGACTCGCTGGCCGACGAGCGGCGCACCTGCGTGTTCTTCGAATCGCCCCGCCGGCTCGCCGCGTGTTTGCGCGACGCCGTCGATCAACTCGGCGGCGCCCGCCGGGCGGCGATCTGCCGGGAGCTGACCAAGGTGCACGAGGAGGTGGTGCGCGGGTCGCTCGACGAGCTGGCGGCGTGGGCGGACGACGGGGTGCTCGGCGAAGTCACCGTCGTGCTGGCCGGCGCCGCCCCGCGTGTCGACCTGCCGTCGCTGGTGGCCCGGGTGGAGGAGCTGGTCGCAGGCGGTGCGCGGGTGAAGGACGCCTGCGGCGAGGTGGCCGCCGAGCATCCCGGGGTGCGGTCGCGCCAGCTCTACGACGCGGTCCTGCAGTCGCGCCGCGCGTGAGGGTCAGCCTGCCGAGAACGCGGCCGCGATGCGGGGCTGCCCGACGATGGGCGACGCCTTGTGCAGGCATTCGGCCCACTCGGCGTCGGGATCCGAGTCGGCGGTGATGCCGCCGCCGACGCCAAGCACGGCGCTGCCCGCGGCGTCGAACTCGACGGTGCGAATCGCCACGTTGAGTTCACATCCCGCCACGGGAGAAGCCAAACCGATTGTACCGCAATATATTCCGCGCCGATGCGGCTCCCATTGCGAAAGCAGTTGGCGGGCACGGTGTTTGGGGGTGCCGGTGACCGAGGCCGGCGGGAAGGCGGCGTCCAGCAGCGCCGACGTCGGCAGTTCGGCGGGCACCCGCGCCGACACGGTGGACACCAGGTGCCACACGCCCGGGGCGCGCCGCACCACCAACAACTCGGGCACGGTGACGGTGCCGACGATCGCCACGCGGCCGAGGTCGTTACGCACCAGGTCGACGATCATGATGTTTTCGGCGACCTCTTTCGCCGAAGCCCGCAGCGCCGACGGCCACGCGTCCAGCGGCAGGGTGCCCTTGATCGGGCTGGACGTCACGAGCGTCCCGCGCCGCCGCAGGAAGAGCTCGGGAGACAGCGACGCCACCGCGCCCCACGGCCCGGCGAGGTAGGCTCCGCGCGCGGGGGAGGTGCGGGCGATGCCGTCGGCGAAGAAATCCAGCGGGGCGCCGCTGATCGTCCCGGTGAATTGCGTGCACACGCACGCCTGGTAAACCTCGCCGGCGCGGATGGCCTCCAGGCAGTTGAGCACGCCGTCGCGGTGGGCGGCCCGGTCGGCGGCACCCCAGTCGATCCGGCAGTCGCGGACCGGCGAAGGCGCCGTGGCCAGCGCGGCGGCCAGCCAGTCCGCAACGGCGGCTCCGGAAAGGCTCTCGTACCACCACTGCCCGTCCCGGTCGCGGCGCAGCACGCAGTCGGTCCAGCCGCCGGCGGCTTCGGGGATGCGGTTCGGCCGGTCGTCGGCGCCGGGATCGGGGTAGGAGAGGTAACCGACCCAGCCGCCGCCCACCGCCCGCGGGTCGACGGTCTGCGGGTTCTGCTGGACGGCGAAAGCGGCGTCGGGGTCGACCGGCTGGGCCGACACGCTCGGTGCGATCACCGCGAGCGAGCCGAACCAGTCGCCGGTCAGCGCGGCCGGCGGCGGCAGGCCGAGGCGTGCCGTGGCGTCGCCGACGGCGCGCAGCACCTGGGGTGCCGCACCAAGGTCACCGAGCCGGTCGATACGCACCGCCCTAGCTTGACAGAAGGGCGGGTTTTCGCACTGCGGGCGCCGTCGACCGGCCGGACCCTAACCGCGGCTGACGTCGCGGGCGGTCGCCAGCGCCGCCAGCTTGTCCGGGTTGCGGGTCACGTAGAAGTTGGTGATCAAGGCGTCGGCGATCTCCAGCGTGATCACCCCTTCGAGGTGGTCGCCGAGGTAGAGCAGCACGGCGGGCGCGCTGTTGCAGGTCACCATTTCCACGCGGAACCCCGCGAACTCGGTCGCCTTGCGGATCAGGCCGACGATGGCGCGGGCCACCCGGTCGGCGCCCACCACGGGCCGGCGGGCCGCGCTGACCTTGCCACCGCTGTCCGCCGTCCAGGTGGCGTCGGGCGCGAGCATCGTCATCAGCGTCTCGACGTCACCGCTGGCGGCCGTCTGGAGGAACTGGGCGGTGAGCTCGGCGTTGCGTTGCGGGTCGGCGGCGTCGAACCTCTTGCGCCGCGCCCGCACGTGTTCGCGCGCCCGGTGCGCCACCTGCCGTACCGTCGGCGCCGGCCGGCCCACCGCCTCCGCGATCTCCCCGTAGTCGAAGCCGAACACCTCGCGCAGCAGGAACACCGCCCGCTCGTCGGGGCTCAGCGTTTCCAGCAGGACCAGCATCGCCATCGAAATCGATTCCGCCAGAACGACGTCCGCGGAGGGATCCTGCTCGTCGAGCAGCAGCGGTTCGGGCAGCCACGGGCCCACGTACTCCTCGCGTCGGCGCGCGTCGGCGCGCAGGGCGTTGAGCGCCTGCCGGGTCACCAGCTGGGCCAGGTAGGACTTGGTGTCGCGGACCGTGGACAAGTCGACCGCCGCCCACCGCAGATAGCTGTCCTGCAGCACGTCGTCGGCCTCGGTGGCCGAACCGAGCATCTCGTAGGCGATGGTGAACAACAGCGGCCGCAGCACGGTGAATCGTTCGGCGTGCTCACTGTCGGTGGGTGGGTGCGTCATCGCAGTGCGATCTCGGTCGGCTCCTGCGCGGGCCGCTTGCCGCCCTTGATCCAGCGGTAGGAGCCGGGCTTGGCGGCCTCGCGCCGGATGGCCCACAGCGTGCCCTTGCAAATGGCCTCCTTGATCGACGCGGCGGTGCGGCCGCCGATCGCCAGGTTCACCGGGGTGTCGTCGGTGTGGGCCAGCTGGACCGTCCCGTAGGTGCGGCCGAGGCTGATGCACTGGCCGACGAACGCCTGGCTGAGCGGGGCGGGAGCGGTTCCGGAGATGCGGCTGAGCACGGTGTTGGCCGCCTGCGCGCCCAGCGGCCCGGCGGCCTGGCAGCTCATCCGCAGCGGCTGGCCCGACGGCGCGGCAGCGTCACCCGCCGCGACGACGTAGGGGTTGTCGACGCTGGTCAGCGTCTCGTCGGTGAGCAGCCGGCCCAGCACGTCAGTGCTCAGGCCGCTGCGGACGGCCAAGTCCGGCACGGCGAAGCCGGCCGTCCAGATGGTGGCCGCGCTCGGCAGCACCCCGCCGTCGCTCAACACCACCGCGTCCCAGCGCACCTCGGCCACCGTCGCGGATTCCAGCACGTTGACCCCGAAACCGCGCAGTCGCCTGGCGACGGACCGGCGGCCGCGCCTGCTCAGCGACGGGCCGAGCGCCTCGCCGCACACCAGGGTCACCTGCCGACCCCGTTCGGCCAGTTCGGAAGCCGTCTCGATGCCGGTCAGCCCGCCGCCGACGACGGTGACGGGCGCGGCCAGCGGCAGGTCGGCGAGTGCGTAGCGCAGCCGCTGGGCGCTCTCCAGGTCGGCGATCGGGTAGGCGAAGTCCGCGAATCCGGGCACGGTGGCCGGGGTCGCGCCGGTGCTGCCGACGGCGTAGATCAAATAGTCGTAGTCGAGCTCGGCGCCCGAGGACAACAGCACGCGCCGGTCGGTGGCGTCGATGCGCTCGACGGTGTCGACGACCAACCGGATACCGTCGCCGAGCAGCGTCGCGTAGTCGGCGGTCGCGGCGCCGGTGTCGGCGACCAACTGGTGCAGGCGGATCCGCTCCACGAAGACCGGGCGGGCGTTCACCAGGGTGATGTCGATGTCCGGACGCTGGCGCAGATGGTTCGCGGCGAGGGTTCCGGCGTATCCGCCTCCGACCACGACGACATGAACTTTCTGGGCGGCCACCTCGGTCATTGCTGTCTCCTGTTCTCACGGGCCTGATGCCCTTGAGACACCGCGGACCCCTCGTGCGTGACAGGGCCGCCCATATTGTGACCCGTCTCACTGCTGCGGCTCTCGGATCGGGGGGCCGCCGGGTGCTGCGTGCTAGGCTGCGCTACGCCAATTCGTGACCTGCCCCGCGTCGGAAACACGCACCCGATAACCCAGCAGCATGGGGCCACTTCAGTGAGCATCGGTGTGTCTTGGGAGAAGCAACCGTGAAGTCGAGGAAGAGCGCGCTGGCCGCTGTCGTGTGCACGGCGATGGTGCTGAGCGGGTGCGGCGGCAAGAGCGATCCCGGGCCACTCTCCGCCATGGTCAGTCCCGCCATTCCGCCCACCGCTCAGGAGATCCCCAACCCGCTGCGCGGTCAATACGAAGAGGGCATGAATCCGCTTTTCCCGCAAGGCAATTCCGCACAGCGGTACGCGGCGTGGCCCGCGTCGTACGACGCCAGTCTGCGGGTTTCGTGGCGGCAGTTACAGCCGGTCGACCCGCGCACGCTGCCCGCCGACGCTCCCGACGACCGTAAGTTCGACTTCAGTGCGATCGACGACGCGCTGACGAAGCTGGGCAGCCGCAACATGCGGCTGATCCTGGGCGTGTACACCTACAAATCCTGTTGCAACGATTCCTATGCCGGCAACACCAACATCGCGATCCCGGACTGGATCCGTTCGGCGGCCACCAGCCTTCCCGCGCCGCCCAACAGCTCCGCACCGGGAGTCACGCAGGTGGTGCCGAATTGGAACGACGCCGACTACCTCAACAACTTCGGCCAGCTGCTCGCCGCGCTCGGTCGCCGCTACGACGGCGACGAGCGGCTCAGCGTTTTCGAGTTCTCCGGCTACGGCGATTTCGGCGAGAATAGCCTCGCGTACTTGCGCGACGCGCTCGGCGCGCCGGGTCCCACGCCGGACGACAGCCAGCCGAAGTTGGGCTATTACAGTCAGTTTCGCGATCAGACCATCACCAAGGCGTCCATCGCGAAGCTGGTGGCCGCCAACGTGGGCGCGTTCGGCCACACCCAATTGGTGACCACGGCCGAGAATCCGGAAATCGTCCGCGAGTTGATCGCCGACGAGGTGACGAAGAAGCTGTCCGCGCCGGTCGGCATCCGCGCGGATTGCCTTGGTGTGCAGTCGCCCCTGCCGGAATGGGCCGAGTCCAGCGACTCCCACTACGTGCGCTTCAACGACGCGGCCGTCAACGCGATCAAGCAGCGGCTCACCTCGGCGCTGGTGATCAGCCAGTGGTGCCGGCTGCCGAACGGGGCCGACCCCCGGTCCTACTACGAGAAGGCCCTGCACGACGTGGTGAGGTATCACGTCTCGATGACGTCCAGCGCGAACTTCCCCGACCGGGATGCGACGTCGGCGATGGATCCCAAGCTGTACCTCCTGTGGGCGAAGGCCAACACCGCCGCCGGTTACCGGTATTCGGTGGAGGCCAAGCCGGGATCGCAGTCGATCCAGGGCAAGGTCGCTTCGATCTCCGTCGTCTGGACCAACTACGGCTCCGCCGCGGCCACCGAACAGTGGACGCCCGGATACAAGCTGGTCGATTTCTCGGGAGCGGTGGTCCGCACCATCGCGGGGACGGTCAACCTCAAGTCGCTGGTCCACGACGACTCCAGCCCGTCACGCGAGGAGGCGGTTCCGGAGTCCACGACGGAATCGGTGCGCGTCGACGTGACCGGCCTGCCGCCCGGGCACTACACACTGCGGGCGTCCGTGGAATGGCAGCAGCACAAGCCGGGCGCCTCGCACGTGGTGAACTACGCGCCGATGGCACTGGCCCGCGACGGTCGCGACGGTTCCGGCCTGTATCCGATCGCGACACTGGACATCGCCAGCGACGCGGCCGCCAGCGGTCAATGACGCGCAGCGGTCCGGACCGGAAGTTGCTCGTTACCGGGGATCCGGCGTCTCCCGCGTGATACGTTCTGCTGACCAATACCCATCCTGACCTGCCCTGCTCCGGATGGACCGACGAAGCGAACCAGAGGGCCCCGCCGATGCGCATGGGCGCGCGGTCGACGGGATTCGCCAGCAAGAACATTCCCCGATCGGGCAACCCTCGACAGGTGGGATGCACGCCCGTATCGGAGGAGACCGTGCCGCGCAGTCTGGACTTGGTCGTCACCTCCGTCGCCACGCAGTTGATGGAGGCGACCGCAGCCACGGCCCATCTGGTGAGCGAGAAGGTGCTCGCGCAGCTGGTCGAGCAGTTCGACGTGGACGCCAGCTTCTTGCGCTACCTCGACCCGCACACCCGAGCGTCGACGCTGGTCGCCGAGTGGCCGCCGCGAACCGACGCCTCGGACCCGGAGCCGGCGGCCTTCGCCCAGCTGGACATCGCGGAGTCGGTGCTTGCGCAGTGCAAGCAGGGGCGCAAACCGGTGGTGATCCGGCCGGCCCAATCCAAACGCTATTTCCGCCGCCCGGTGGGCGGGGCCAAAGTGGCCGCCTCGCCCTCGGTGGCCGCCGCCCCACTGGTCTCCGGCGAGACGACCACCGGCCTGCTCGGCTTCGTCAAGTTCGGCGCCCGCAAGTGGGAGCAGGAGGAGATCAACACGCTCGAGGCCGTCGCCGCGCTGTTCGCGCAGCTGCAGGCCCGCATCGCGGCCGAAGACAAGCTCCGCTATCTGGCCGAGCACGACGATCTGACCGGGCTTTTCAACCGCCGCGCCCTGGTCGCGCACCTGACCGAGCGGCTCTTGACGGGTCGCCCCGGGCCCGTCGCGGTCCTGTACCTCGACCTCGACCGGCTCAAACCGATCAACGACTACCTCGGGCACACCGCGGGTGACTGGTTCATCCGGGTCTTCGCGCAACGCATCAAGATCTGCGCTCCCGACTGCACGATCGCCCGGCTGGGCGGGGACGAGTTCGTCGTCGTACCCGACCAGCCGATGTCGCCCGAGCACGCGGAATCGTTCGCCCGCAGCCTCTCTGGCATGCTGTGCGAACGCCTGGCCATCGGCGGCCACGTGATCAGCCGCACGGTCAGCGTCGGGCTCGCGGTCGGCGTCCCGGGGCGGGACAACTGCACCGACCTCCTCCGCCGCGCCGACGAGGCGGTGCTGACGGCCAAGCGCGGGGGTGGCAACCAGATCGCGGTGTCCACCGATGACATGTCGCTCAAGCGCGCGTTCCGCAACGACATCGAGTTGCATCTGCAAGGCGACATCGGCAGCGAGGCGTTGCTGCTGCACTACCTGCCGGAGGTCGACCTGTCGACCGGCGCCATCGTGGGCGCCGAGGCACTGGTGCGCTGGCGCCACCCGATCTGGGGGCTGCTACTGCCGGATTCGTTCATCGGAATCGCCGAATCGACCAACCTGGCAATGGAATTGGGCCGCTGGGTGATGCGCACCGCGTGCGCCGACTTCGGTCGCTGGCAGGCGAACGGGCTCGGCCGGGGCACCGTGATGCGGATCAACGTGTCGCCGCTTCAGCTCATCACCCGCGGGTTCGTGCGCGACGTCGCCAACACCATCGACGAGTTCGGTCTCGACGCCGGCTCGGTGTGCCTGGAGATCACCGAGCGCGCCGTGGTGCACGACATCGAGACCACTCGAAAGACGTTGGCGGAGCTCAAGGAAATCGGCGTGCAGCTGGCCATCGACGACTTCGGCACCGGCTACGCGGTGTTGTCGCATCTGAAATCCCTGCCCGTCGACATGCTCAAGATCGACACCGGGTTCGTGCGCGACTTGGGCAACAACGCCGGTGACCTGGCGATCGTTCGCGCCATCATCGGGCTGGCCGAGGCGTTCGGTCTGGACGTGGTGGCCGAGGGAGTCGAAACACC
The DNA here is from genome assembly GCF_001667625.1 of Mycobacterium sp. E1715. NCBI lineage: Bacteria > Bacillati > Actinomycetota > Actinomycetes > Mycobacteriales > Mycobacteriaceae > Mycobacterium > Mycobacterium sp. E1715. The sequence continues at coordinate 5,522 of NZ_LZJJ01000239.1, read as the reverse complement.
GGTCGCAGCAATGACTTTGATCCAGCACGGGTGTCGGCGGGCCCAGGGTTTTCTGTTGTCGCGTCCCGTTCCCGCGGACGCGATGGAGGCGCTGCTGGCCGCGCGCTGGCTGCCGTTGCCGTTTTTGACCGGGCGCAAGGCATTGCCGACGGGCGCCACCTAGCATCGCACCGATGGCCCCGGACATCGACAACTCGCGCGGCGGTCATCGTCGCCGAGAGCCGGCGGCGTGCCGCCCACCGCTCACTCTTCCCGAGGGATGAAGACGAAGTTGTTGACATAGACGCCGCGCGGCGCCCAGTCGTTCTCCCGGTCGCCGACGTTGGCTGGGTCCTGGTGCTCGCGCGGGTCGAAATCGCCGATCGGCCGCCGAACGCCATCGAGATCGAAATACCCGGAGTAGCCGGAGCGGCGCAACAGCTCGGTGATCTCGGCAACCGCGTTGGGGTAATGCCGTTGCTCGGCCTCCACCATGATCGCGGGCCGGTCCCGCGCGAGAGTATCTGTGGCGCCGCGCAATACGGCGAGTTCATGGCCCTCGACGTCGATCTTGATCATGCCGATGTCGTGCAGGCGTAGATCGTCGAGCCGCTTGATGGGGACCTCGATGCTTCGGATCCCGCCGTCGCCGACGTCGCTCAGGATGTTGGTGTTGTCGATCGTGCTGCGGCCGGGCTCGGATTCGACCACTCTCATCGTCCCGACGCCGGCGGTGTCGGAAAGCGCGATCGCCTCCACCCGTACGGGAACGCCGGCGGCGTCGAACATCGCGGCCAGATCGCGAGCCTGCGCGGGCCGGGGTTCGAACGCGATCACCGACCGCGACGACGCCAGCATGGCGATCGTGAATTGTCCGACGTCGGCGCCGATGTCCAGCGAGATCCGATTCGGGTCGCACAACGAAACCGCCAACTGGATGTCGGCCCGGCTCTGCCCAAGGCGTTGCAGGATGCGGAATTTCCGCCGCCAGAAGAAACGCGGCGCGAGTGCCTTCACCGCGGGCGCCAGCGGACGTGTGGCCGATCGAACCAAAGGCATCGTGCGGTCTCCTGAGCGATTCCCGGAGGGATCAGCGGATTGCGCGACCATACCAACACCAGTGGTTGGCCCGGGTGCTGTCCGGGAACGCACCCACCCCGGCGCCACTGAACAGTGGCCGGGATATGCATCGAAGATGTGCATGATTGACCGATGATGTGGGGCAGCGTTGCATCGTTGCCGATTTCAGTGCGCTTCGCGGTGGAGAGCGCCAGCGACCGGAGAGGTGTCAGTCCTTGAAGCTGATGGAGGGCGCACGTTCGGTGTGCGGAATGCCGACCTCGCCGACGTCCGTGTTCGCCGACCCGGCCCGGGCGTTGAGGAAGGCCACACTGCTGGTCGCCATTTGCGCGACGCTCTTGTTGAACGGGTGTGGTGGCCGCGCAAACCCCGAGCTGGTGACCGCGATAGTCAGCCCCGCGATACCGCTGTCCGTCCAGGACGTCCAGAATCCGCTGCGCGGCCAATACGAAGATCTTCTGATCCCGCTGTTCCCACAAGCCAATCCCGCGCAGCAGCGGTACCCGGCCTGGCCCGCGTCGGACGACGCCAGCCTGCGTGTCACCTGGCGCCAGTTACAGCCCACCGATCCCAGCACGCTGCCCCCCGACGCCCCGGACGATCAGAAATTCGACTTCAGCGTGATCGATGACGCGCTGAACAAGTTGGCCGGCAGAAACATGCGGATGACCCTTCGCATCGTCGCCTACCACTCCTGCTGTGACACGGTGTTCCCGAACAACACCAACATCGCGATCCCCGACTGGATGCGCTCGGCCGCCACCGACTACGCCGGACCGGCACGGTATTGGTGGACGCCCGGGGTCGTGCAGGTGGTGCCGAAGTGGAACGACCCCAAGTACCTCGACGCCTTCGGACAATTGCTCGCCGCGCTCGGGCGGCGGTATGACGGCGACGAGCGGCTGAGCGTTTTCGAGTTCTCCGGCTACGGGGATTGGAGCGAGAACCACATCGCCTATCTGCGCGACACGCTGGGCGCTCCCGGTCCTTCGCCCGAGGAAAGTGTCGCGAAGCTGGGCTATTACAGCCAGTTCCGGGATCAGAGCATCACGATCGCATCGATCAGGCAGCTGGTGGCGGCGACGGTGAGCGCGTTTCGGCGGACGCAGTTGATCACGACACTGCTCAATCCGGAAATCGTGCGCGAAATGCTCTCCGATGAAGTCACCAAGAAGGTGGCAGCGCCGGTGGGGGTGCGGGCCGATTGCCTGGGGGTGATCGCCCCGTTGCCCGGCTGGGTCGAATTGGACGGCTCGCGTTATGTGCAGCAGAAGGATCCGGTCATCGCCCAACTGAAAGACAGGTTGCTCACCGCGCCGGTCATCACCGAATGGTGCCTGCTGCCGAACGGCACCTCGCCGCAGTCCTACTACCAAAAGGCCTTACACGACGTCATCAAATATCACGTCGCGATGACTTCGAGTTGCGACTTCGCGGACGCTGAATCGACGACCCCGATGGACCCCGCCCTGTACCTGCTGTGGGCGCAGGCGAACGTCGCCGCCGGGTATCGGTACTCGGTCGAGGCGCGCCCGAGCCCGCAACCAGTTCACGACGGCGTCGCGACGATCGCCGTGACTTGGACCAACTACGGTTCTGCCGCCGCGATCGAGAAATGGGCTCCCCGCTACCAGCTGGTGAACTTCTCGGGCGCGGTGGTCCGCACGCTCCCGACGACCGTCAACCTGAAGACGCTGGTCCACAACGACCCCGGCGGCAACCCTGGCAATGAACCCGTTGCGGCGTCGTCGACCGAGTCGGTCAAGCTCGACCTGGCCGGCCTGGCCCCCGGCAACTACACGCTGCGGGCCTCGGTGGAATGGCAACAGCACAAGCCGGACGCATCGCGCGTGGTGAATTACCCGCCCATGCAGTTGGCCCGCAACGGCCGTGACGGCTCGGGCGGCTACCCACTGGCGACGGTCAACATATCGCGCGATGTGCTGACGGCCGGCCCCCGACCGTGAAAGACGGCCTGCGGCGGCCGCCGCCGGGATTTCGAGCCGCCCGGATCGCCTTGAAGAATCGCTTTTCGGGCAAACACCGCATGACGATGCTTCAATAATGTTCAATGTTTTTGCCCATCCGATAACCGACCGGATGGATGCTTTCGCGCCGCCGAAGCTTTCAGAAAGGCCGTTGGTCGATGGATTTCCGTACCTTTGTCCGGATTCTCGTCGCGCACTGGAAGCTGGCAGCCGCCGCGGTGCTGGCGTGCACGATCGGCGCCGCGGCCATCACCGCATTGCAGACCAAGCATTACCAGTCGTCGACCACCGTCCTGATCTCGTTCTCCGGGGCCACCGACCTGACCGAGCTGTACAACGGCACCCTCACGGCGCAGGAACGGCTGTCGTCGTACGCCCAGATCGCCGGCGGCCGGACGGTGGCCGACCGCGCGATCAAACAACTTCAGCTATCGATGAGTGCCGACGACCTGCTGACCCAAACCCAGGTGAAGTACACCGCTAAATCGCAGCTGTTCACCATCACGGTCAAAGACACAGACCCGAGGCGGGCGGCAGCGCTGGCGGGAGCGATGGCCGACCAATTCGCCGCGATCATCCCGACGCTGGGCACGGTTTCGCGTCTGGATGGCCCCGCCGCGGGCCCCCGGCCCGAACCCACCGATGCGACGACGCCGCCGGGCCAGCCCCGGGAAACCCCGGGCGTGCAGGAGCAGAACGGAAAGCCGCTCCCGGTGGCGAGGGCGCGGGTGGTGGAACCGCCTCAGGTTCCCGACCATGCGGTTACCCCGGCACCGGTACGCAACATGGCGATGGGCGTGGTCGCCGGCCTGCTTCTCGGCATGGCCGTGGCGCTGACCCGCGAGGCCAGCGACCGCACCGTGCGCACCCGCGAAAAGCTGGAACAGCTGTCGGGCCTGCCGACGCTCGGCGAGTTGCCGCGACGGCGCGGCGGGGCTCCGCGGTTCGGCACCGACGTCACGTTCGACGACGCCGTGCGGGACATGCGTACCCGGGTGCGCAGGGCGATCGGCCCCGAGGGGCGCCGGCTGCTGGTGGCGTCACCGTTCGGGGGGGAGGGGACGACGACGACGGTCCTCAACTTGTCCCGGGCATTCGCCGAGGTCGGTGACGACGTACTGGTGGTCGAGGGCGACACCCGCCGGCCGGTGATCGGCGGCTTGCTGAAGGTCGAATCGGGGGAGGGTTTGGCCAACGCGCTGGCGAACCCCGAGATCGCGGCCGAAGCCGTCAAACCGACACCCTTCCCGAGGCTGTTCGTCCTGGCGTCACGCGCGGCCCGCCGGGAGACCTTGCCCTGCTCCGCTTACCCGCCGGAAGTGCTCGACACCGTGCTGGGGGAATTGTCGTCGCGATTCGACCGGATCGTGGTCGACGGACCGCCGGTGCTGGCCACGGCCGACGCGGTCCTGCTGTCCGGCGCCGTTCAGGCGACGGTGCTGGTGGTCCGGGCGGGACGCACCACGACCGACGAACTCAAGGACGCGTTGGCAACTTTGCGCTCGGCCAACGCGGAGATCGTCGGTACGGTCCTGACCGACGCGAGGCTGTCGCTGCACCGCAAGGCCGCCGCCCAGGTCTACCGTTCGAAGGCCAGTCCTTCGACGTGATCTTCTACCTGCGCAGTCGGCATCGCATGGCCATGAGCGCAGCCTCGCTGGCGCTGTTCCTGTTCGGATGTTTCGTGTTCGGCGTGCTCTCGGTGCGACTCACCACCGAGGGCATCATGCTGATCGCCGCAACCTTCTGCCTGGTCGTCTATTGGGTGAGACCCGAGGCGATGGTATGGGTGGCGCTGGTGGGGGCGTTCGCGGCGCTGCCCCAGGGCCTGCACGTCGGCAAAGTCGTCGGCCCCGCGGTCATCTACTTGTATCTGCTGGCCGCGATGCTGGCGATCGGCTACCTGATTCCGATTGTGCGACCGCGATTCTCCGATTTCTGGCTGCCCTCCGTGTTCCTGGTCGTTCTCGTGATGTCGACGGCGGCCGGATTCGAGAACGGGCATGACGCCACCATCGTGCTGCGCGAATCACTGTCCATGCTCGAGATCGTCGTGGGCTTCGTGCTGGCGATGTTGGTGGTGTACGGCGACTACATCAAGTCGTCGATCCGCGTGACGGCCGGCATCCTGTGGTTTTCGGCGGGCATGGCGGTCGTGAGTTCGCTGCATGCCATCCGGCTGGCGGGCAGGGCCGAGAGTCTGGGGGCCGCGACCGGCGCCGACCAAGCTGTCCGGATCATCCTGACCACGCAATCCCCGGCCACCGCGACGCTGAGCGCGCTGGTGGCCGCCGCCATCATCGGCTGCCTGAGGCCTGCCACGCTGCTGACCCTCGGCCCACCCGCGCTGATCATTTCGCTGCTGTCGTTCTCCCGGAACACGCTTATCTCGATGGCCGTCGCGGCGGGGGCGGCTCTGTTGGTCAGCCTGAGCGTGCCAACCCTGCGCCGGACCGCCGTCGTCACCGCGATCTT
>NZ_LZJJ01000238.1:0-1213 GCF_001667625.1 Mycobacterium sp. E1715 | reverse complement strand
GGTGCGCGGCATCTGCGCGCTGCGCCCCGGCGCCGAAGAGTTCTCGGAGAACATTGCGGTCCGCTCGATCCTCGGTCGTTTCCTCGAGCATTCCCGCATCATGCATTTCAATCGCATCAACGAGTTCTGGATCGGCAGCGCCGACATGATGCACCGCAACCTCGACCGCCGCGTCGAGGCGTTGGTTCAGGTCAAGGATCCGAGGCTCACCTCATACCTGGACGACCTGTTCGAGTCCGCACTCGACCCCTCCACTCGATGCTGGGAGCTGGGGCCCGACGGGCAGTGGACCGCGTCGCCGCAAGAGGGCCACACCGTGCGCGATCACCAAGTGTCGTTGATGGAGCGGCACCGCAGTCCGTAACCCTCCGCGTGGTGCTTTACGGTTGTCTCCGGCCGCACCGCGACCGTGCGCGCGACCCCGCACCGAATTGACCTGCAGGAGTTGAGTTGCCGACCAAGAGCTCGCGTTCGGGAAGCCGGATCGTGTATGCCGCCGGAGCCGTGCTGTGGCGGCCGACCGATTCGACCAACCCCGGCCTCGAGATCGCGGTGATCCACCGCCCCCGCTACGACGACTGGTCGCTGCCCAAGGGCAAGGTCGACCCGGGCGAGACGGCGCCCGTCGCCGCGGTGCGGGAGGTACGCGAGGAGACGGGGCACCACTCCATCCTGGGCAGGCGGCTCGACATGGTGAGCTACCCGATCGATGCCGGGGTCAAGAAGGTCTACTACTGGGCCGCGCGCAGCACCGGCGGTGACTTCACCCCCGGCAACGAGGTCGACGAATTGGTGTGGCTACCGATTTCCGACGCGCTGAAGAAAATCAGCTACTCTCACGACCGAAAGATGCTGCGCCACTTCACCAAACATCCCGCGGACACGCACACGGTGGTGGTGGTCCGGCACGGGACGGCGGGCCGTAAATCGCGCTTCAAGGGCGACGACACCCAACGGCCGCTGGACAAACGGGGCCGCGCGCAGGCCGAGGCGCTGGTGCCGCAGCTGCTGGCCTTCGGCGCCACCGACGTCTATGCGGCCGACCGGCTGCGCTGCCACCAGACGGTGGAGCCCCTCGCGGAGGAGCTGGGTGTGCCGGTGCACAACGAGCCCACCCTCACCGAAGAGTCCTACGCCAAGAGCCCCAAACGCGGCCGGCACCGGATGCTCGCCATCGCGGAGCAGCAAGGCACACCGGTCATTTGCACCCAGG
>NZ_LZJJ01000237.1:0-4836 GCF_001667625.1 Mycobacterium sp. E1715 | reverse complement strand
CACCGCGCCCGAGATGCCCAGCCGGCCGACGTGGTCGACGAGCCGCTGTCGCCACCAGCCGTCGCCCACGATGTCGAGGTGCAGACCCGGCAGGCGCGGCCGCAGCCGCGCGACCGCCTCCAGCGCGTCCTCGATCTGCTTGTGCGGCACCAGCCGCGACAGCACCACCACCCGTGGCGCGGCGGCACGCGGGCCGGACAGCGTTCGCGCCGGGGCCTCGTCGAGGCCGTTGCGGACCACCGCGATGTGCGCGTTGTCGACCCCGAGCGTCACCAGGTCGCGCGCCGACGGCAGCGAGACCGTCACGTATTGGTTGCGGCGGTTCAGCCACGGCGACAGCCTCGACTCGACGAACCAGCCGAGCCGGCCGAGCACCGGGCCGGCCACCGGCCACTGTTCGCGGTGGCAGTGGTGCACCAGCACCACCACCCGGCGGCCGTACACCAGCCGGGCGAGGAACGGCAGGCCGTTCTGGGTGTCGACGACCACGTCGGGCCGCACCCGCCGCAGCGGCCCGAGCCCCAGTCGCGCCGCGGCCATCGCGAGCAGGGCCCAGACGTAGACGGAGTAGCGGCCGCCCGCGCGGTCGATGCGCACACCGTCGACCACTTCCCGGCGCGGCGCGCCGGGGTAGCGGGCGGTGCGCAGCGTGACGGCGATGCCGGACGCGGCCAGCTGCGCGCCGATGCGCTGCAAGTAGGCCTCGCTGCCGCCGCCCTGCGGGTGACCGGTATCGCGCCAGCACAGCAGGAGCACGGAGCGCAGACCAGACATCACTGGTCAGCCTAGCCCGGCGGCGCCCCCTCGGGGGCCGGCGACCCCGCCGGCCACTTCCGCCACACGGGTCCCCGCCAGGAGGGAGCGTGCGGTTGCCCGCCTCGCAGCGACAATTCTGGCGACCGGGCGCCGCGCCGCGCGTTGTCGCTGTGAGGTGGGCACTTCGGGTGCCGTCCGGGCCAGGGACGAAAGTGACTGATGTGACGAACCGCGGCGACCGCGCGCCGGCGCTGCGTAGGGTTGGCCGGTGGCCGTGACCCCGGATCCCACCCGAGTGTTCGCGCGGCGGGCGACCCTGGGCCGCGCGCTGCGGCTGCTGTCCGAGTTCCGCTTCGAGCAGTCGGACCCCGCCCGGTTCTACGGCGCGCTCGCGGCGGACACCGCCGCGATGGTGGGTGATCTCTGGCTGGCCACGCACGGCGAATCCCCGGCCGGGCGCACCCTGCTCGACGTCGGCGGCGGGCCCGGTTACTTCTCGGCCGCGTTCGCCGACGCCGGGATCCGCTACCTGGGCGTCGAACCCGACCCGAGCGAGATGCACGCGGCCGGGCCCGTCCCCGCCGGGCGCGCCGGGAACTTCGTGCGCGCCTCCGGCATGGCCCTGCCGTTCGCCGACGGCTCGGTGGACATCTGCCTGTCGTCCAACGTCGCCGAACACGTGCCGCGGCCGTGGCGGCTTGGCGCGGAGATGCTGCGGGTGACCAAGCCCGGCGGGCTGGCCGTGCTCTCCTACACCGTCTGGCTGGGCCCCTTCGGCGGGCACGAAATGGGCCTGAGCCACTATCTCGGCGGGGCGCGCGCCGCCAGGCGCTACGCCCGCAAACACGGGCATCCGGCCAAAAACGACTACGGGTCGTCGTTGTTCGCCGTGTCCGCGGCCGACGGCCTGGCGTGGGCCGCGGACACCGGGGCGGCCGTGGCCGCATTTCCCCGCTACCACCCCCGATGGGCGTGGTGGCTGACCTCGGTCCCCGTGCTGCGGGAGTTCCTGGTGAGCAATCTGGTGCTGGTCCTGCAACCCCAATAGTGAAACGTGTTCTCGTTTCGCGTCGGCTTGGGTAGGGTGGCGCCCATGCGCGCCGGCGACGATAAGCACGGCAGCGCAATCTAAAAGGGTAGGAGGAGCGGCGCAGATGGCCGACAGCAAGACCGAATACGACAAGCTTTTCATCGGCGGCAAGTGGGCTGAGCCGTCGACCGACGAAGTGATCGAGGTGCGCTGCCCGGCCACCGGCGAGTACGTCGGAAAGGTGCCGCTGGCGGCCGCCGCCGACGTCGACGCCGCGGTCGCCGCGGCGCGCGCGGCCTTCGACAACGGGCCCTGGCCGACCACCCCGCCAAAGGAGCGCGCGGCCGTGATCGCCAACGCGCTCAAGCTGATGGAGGAGCGCAAGGACACGTTCACCCAGCTGCTCGCGGCCGAGACGGGCCAGCCGCCGACCGGCGTCGAGACGATGCACTGGATGAGCTCGATCGGGGCGCTCAACTTCTTCGCCGGCCCGGCCGTCGACCAGGTCAAGTGGAAAGACATCCGCACCGGCGGCTACGGGCAGAGCATCGTCTATCGCGAGCCGATCGGCGTGGTGGGCGCGATCGTCGCGTGGAACGTGCCCCTGTTCCTGGCCGTCAACAAGCTGGGCCCGGCGCTGCTCGCCGGCTGTACCGTCGTGCTCAAGCCGGCCGCCGAAACCCCTTTGAGCGCAAACGCTTTGGCGGAGGCTTTTGCCGAGGCCGGACTGCCCGAGGGCGTGCTGTCGGTCGTGCCGGGCGGGATCGAGACCGGACAGGCGCTGACGTCCAACCCGAACGTCGACCTGTTCTCCTTCACCGGCAGCTCGGCGGTCGGCAAGGAGATCGGCCGGCGCGCCGCGGACATGCTCAAGCCGTGCACCCTGGAGCTCGGCGGCAAGTCGGCGGCCATCGTGCTCGACGACGTCGACCTGCCCTCCGCCATCCCGATGCTGGTGTTCTCCGGGATCATGAACACCGGCCAGGCCTGTGTGGCCCAGACCCGCATCCTGGCGCCACGCTCGCGGTACGACGAAATCGTGGACGCGGTAAGCACTTTCGTGCAGGCGCTGCCGGTGGGCCTGCCGACGGACCCGGCCGCCCAGATCGGCTCGCTGATCTCGGAGAAGCAGCGGGCCCGGGTCGAGGGCTACATCGCCAAGGGCATCGAGGAGGGCGCGCGGCTGGTCTGCGGCGGCGGCCGTCCCGAGGGCCTGGACAGCGGCTTCTTCGTGCAGCCGACCGTCTTCGCCGATGTCGACAACAAGATGACGATCGCCCAGGAGGAGATCTTCGGGCCGGTGCTCAGCATCATCGGATACGACACCGAGGAGGACGCGATCAAGATCGCCAACGACTCCGTGTACGGCCTGGCCGGCAGCGTGTGGACCTCCGACATCGACCGCGGCATCGCGGTCTCGGAGAAGATTCGCACCGGGACCTACGGGATCAACTGGTACGCCTTCGACCCTTGTTGCCCGTTCGGCGGTTACAAGAACTCCGGCATCGGCCGCGAGAACGGCCCCGAAGGCGTGGAGCACTTCACCCAGCAGAAGAGCGTGCTCATGCCGATGGGCCACACGATCGAGGGCTGACGCTCCGACTACCGGGCGCGCACTCCCCGCGGGCGAAACCCGCGGGGAGTGCGCGTTCGACGTTGATGCCCGGCGCACTAGCGCCAAATTATGCAAAAAAGCATAGAAAACCCCTTGTGACGGTCCTGTAAATCAGGAGCGGCATCCCGCCCGCTTCGGCATTTCCCGTGCTTCCGGGTTTACATAGGGGATAAAACTTGCTTACTGGACCGCTGTCTTATATGCTTCTCAGCATAATCATGGTCGGCGCTTAGGCCGGGAGAGAATCATGTGGATCATCGAGCTGAACATCGGCGGCTATCAATTCACCCGCGAGGTGCCCGACCTGAAGCGCCGGAATTTCCGCTTCAGCCCGCGCAGCATGCATTGGCCGGCACTGCGGCATTCCCACGCTGCATGACGTTGGCCCCGGGAGGCACGAGAGTGGCGACCACGAGCGAATCTGTGCAGGATCTCACCCCGACGAAGCGTGGCGGCACGCGCAGGAAGATGTTGGCCAGCGCCGCCGAGGTGATGCGTGAACGGGGCGCCGCGGGAGTGACGATCGACGCGGTGCTCGCCCGCAGCGGCGCGCCGCGCGGCTCCGTCTACTACCACTTCCCCGACGGCCGCAACCAGATCCTGATCGAGGCGCTGCGCTACTCCGGGGACTCGATCACCGCGATGATCGACGACGCCGCCGAGCAGGGCGCCCGGGTGCTCCTGGGCAAGTTCGTCGAATTCTGGGAGCGCCTGCTGACCGAGGGCGGCTTCAACGCCGGCTGCCCCGTGGTGGCCGCGGCGATCGGCTCGGACGACGACGACGCCACGCTTTCCGCCGAGGCCGCCGCGATCCTGGGCCGCTGGTGCGCCGCGCTGACCCGGGCCTTCACCCACGACGGCTTCGACGAGCCGTGCGCCGCCTCGCTGGCGGTGATGTCGATCGCCTCGCTGGAGGGCGCCATCGTGCTGTCCCGCTCGACCGGCAGCATCGACCCGCTGCGCCAAGTCGGCGAGCAACTCGAATTCCTCATCAAGGCAAGGGAATTCGTGCTGCGCAACAATATCGGCGAGTAACTCCTCAGTCGCTGGCCGGCAGCGGCTTGACTTCCTTGAGCTGCAGGGCGGTTTGGCCGACGCTCAGGCTCCCGGCGCCCGGCTTGGTCACCAGCACCTCGGCGCCGGTCTCGTCGACGTAGCGCTTGCCCATCACGGTGCCGCCTGCGAACGCCGGGTCCAGCTCGCCGGCACGCTCGGCGCCGATCGGCACCATCGGCGCACCGCCACAACGCAAGTCATCGAGGCTGTCGGCGCTCCTGACGACGATCACCTGCGTGTCACATACCTGGCTGGCCAGGCGGGTCCCGTTCTTGATCATGTTTCTTCCCTAACTTCCCTACTGGTCGGCCGGCGCGGCACGCAGTGCACCTAAGTCTTTGACGATCTCGCGGCGCAGCACCTTGCCGGTCGCCGTGGT
>NZ_LZJJ01000236.1:0-7241 GCF_001667625.1 Mycobacterium sp. E1715 | reverse complement strand
GCCGACGTATGGCTGATCGTGGCCCTGGCCATGGCCCCGCCGCTGCTGTTGGCGATGGCCGGCGCCCGGGTCTGGTCGGATCGGCCGGTGGCGGCGTTGTTGCTCGCGGCGGTCGCCGGTTCGTTGCTGGCCGTCTTCGCGGTGCTGATGAAAGGCGTCGTCGACATCCTCGAACACAACCCCGACCAGTTGTGGACCAGACCCGAGGTGTACGGCTGGGTGTTCTGCGGGGCGGCCGGGATGGTGATCCACCAGTCGGCGTACCGCGCCGGCGCCTTGACCGCCTCGTTGCCGACGATCATCGCCGCCAAGCCCATCGTGGGCGCGGTCCTCGGGATCACCGTGCTCGGTGAAACGTTGGACGCGCACGGCTTCGACTGGGTTGTGCTGGGAGTGGCCGCGGCGCTGGTGATCGTCGCGACGGTGGGCCTGGCCCGCGGCGAGGCCGCCACGGTGTCGGCGGGCGCCGGGCGCGACGTGCGGATCGACGACGAGCCGAAAGCCGTGAAGCCCGCGCTCTGATGAAGCTTGGTGGCAGGTACAGGATTCGAACCTGTGAAGCTTTCGCGACGGATTTACAGTCCGCTCCCATTGGCCGCTCGGGCAACCTGCCGCCAGACAGGTTACAACGAGGGGGTAGACAAAGCACAAACGGCCATCACCGGATGAAGGGACGGATCGAATGGCGGACTCATCGTTCGACATTGTCAGCAAAGTCGAGCGCCAGGAGGTCGACAACGCGCTCAACCAGGCCGCCAAGGAGCTGGCCACTCGCTTCGACTTCCGCGGAACCGACACCACGATCGCGTGGAAGGGCGACGAGGCAATCGAGCTGACGTCGTCCACCGAAGAACGCGTCAAGGCGGCTGTCGACGTCTTCAAGGAGAAGCTGATCCGCCGCGACATCTCGATGAAGGCGTTCGACGCCGGTGAACCGCAGTCATCCGGCAAGACCTACAAGGTCAGCGGCACCATCAAGCAGGGCATCAGCAGCGAGAACGCCAAGAAGATCACCAAGCTGATCCGCGACGAGGGCCCCAAGAGCGTCAAGACGCAGATCCAGGGCGACGAGATCCGCGTCACCAGCAAGAAGCGCGACGACCTGCAGGCCGTCCAGGCGCTGCTCAAGCAGGCCGACCTGGACGTCGCGCTGCAGTTCGTGAACTACCGGTAGCCCGGCCGTAAGCGAGGTTCTCAATGGCGATGACCCCTACCGAGGCCGACTACTCCGACGTCATCATCGTCGGTGCCGGCATCTCCGGCATCGATGCGGCCTACCGGATCAACGAGCGCAACCCCCAGCTGACCTACACCATCCTGGAGCGGCGCGCGCAGATCGGCGGCACGTGGGACCTGTTCCGCTACCCCGGGGTGCGCTCGGACAGCAGCATTTTCACGCTGTCGTTCCCGTTCGAGCCGTGGACCCGTAAGGAGGGCGTGGCCGACGGTGTGCACATCCGCGAGTACCTGGCCGCCACGGCGCACAAGTACGGGATCGATCGCCACATCCGATTCGACAGTCATGTCCTCTCAGCCGACTGGGATTCGTCCACCGACACCTGGACGGTCACCGTCGAGCAGGACGGCGCGCCGAAGCTCTATCGCGGCCGGTTCCTCTTCTTCGGCAGCGGCTACTACAACTACGACGAGGGGTACACCCCCGACTTCCCGGGCATCGAAACGTTCGGCGGCACCGTGGTGCATCCCCAGCACTGGCCGGAGGACCTCGATTACACCGGCAAGAAGGTCGTGGTGATCGGCAGCGGGGCCACCGCGGTCACCCTGCTCCCGTCGCTGTCGGATCGGGCCGCGAAGGTCACCATGCTGCAGCGCTCGCCCACCTATCTGATCTCGGCGTCGAAATACGGCAGGGTCGCCGCCGTCGCGCGGAAGGTGCTGCCGCGCAAGCCCGCCCATCTGGTTGTCCGGATGTACAGCGCGCTGACCGAGGCGGTGTTCTTCGCGTTGTCCCGCAAGGCTCCCGGGTTGGTGCGGTGGCTGCTGCGGCGCAAGGCGATCGCCAGCCTGCCCCCCGGCTACGACGTCGACACCCACTTCAAACCGCGGTACGACCCGTGGGACCAGCGGATGTGCCTGATCCCCGACGCCGACCTGTACGGGGCCATCAGCGCCGGCCGCGCCGAGGTGGTCACCGACCACATCGACCATTTCGACGCGACGGGCATCGCGCTCGAATCCGGTGGGCACCTCGACGCCGACATCATCGTCACCGCCACCGGGTTGCAGCTGCAGGCCTTGGGCGGCACCGCGATCAGCCTGGACGGCAACGAGATCAAGACCAACGACCGCTTCGTCTACAAGGCACACATGCTCGAGGACGTGCCCAACCTGTTCTGGTGCGTCGGCTACACCAACGCGTCGTGGACGCTGCGCGCGGACATCACCGCCCGGGCGACGGCAAAGCTGCTGGCGCACATGGCCGCCCACGGCTACACGCACGCCTACCCGCACCGCGGCAACGAGCCGATGACCGAGAAGCCCTCGTGGGACATCAACGCCGGCTACGTGCTGCGCTCGGTGCACGCGCTGCCGAAGTCGGGAACCAGGCGGCCGTGGAACGTGCGGCAGAACTACCTGGCCGACGCCATCGATTACCGCTTCGACCGCATTGAGGAGGCGATGGTGTTCGGCCGGGCGTCCGACCGGGCACTCGCCGGGTGAACTGCTTCTAAATCTTCGATGTCGGCAATACGCTGATCGCCATGGCAGCAGAGATGCGTGAACCCAAGGTCGTTGTCCTCGGTGGCGGTTCCTGGGGGACCACGGTTGCCTCCATCTGCGCGCGACGAGGACCGACGCTGCAGTGGGTGCGCTCGGAGGAGACCGCGAAGGACATCAACGAAAACCACCGCAACAGCCGTTACCTCGGCGACGAGGCGGTGCTGAGCGACACCCTGCGCGCCACCACCGACTTCGCCGAGGCGGCCAACTGCGCCGACGTCGTGGTCATGGGCGTGCCCTCACACGGTTTCCGCGGGGTGCTGACCGAGCTGGCGAAGGAACTGCGGCCCTGGGTACCGGTGGTGTCCCTGGTCAAGGGGCTCGAGCAGGGCACCAACATGCGGATGTCGCAGATCATCGAGGAGGTCCTGCCCGGTCATCCGGCCGGCATCCTGGCGGGGCCCAACATCGCCCGCGAGGTCGGCGAGGGTTACGCCGCCGCGGCGGTGCTGGCCATGCCCGACCAGCACCTGGCGACCCGGCTTTCCGGGCTGTTCCGCACCCGGCGTTTCCGGGTGTACACCACCGACGACGTCATCGGGGTGGAGATGGCCGGGGCGCTGAAGAACGTTTATGCCATCTCGGTGGGAATGGGCTACTCGCTGGGCATCGGTGAGAACACCCGCGCGCTGGTGATCGCGCGCGCGCTGCGGGAGATGACCAAGCTCGGCGTGGCCCTGGGCGGCAACCCCGAGACCTTCCCGGGCCTGGCCGGCCTGGGTGACCTGATCGTCACCTGCACCAGCCAGCGCAGCCGCAACCGCCACGTCGGTGAACAACTCGGCGCGGGCAAGCCGATCGACGAGATCATCGCCTCGATGAACCAGGTCGCCGAAGGCGTCAAGGCCGCCAGCGTGATCATGGAATTCGCCAATGAGTTCGGCCTGAACATGCCGATCGCCCGCGAGGTCGACGCGGTGATCAACCACGGTGCGACGGTCGAGGACGCCTACCGCGGCCTGATGGTCGAGGTACCCGGGCACGAGGTGCACGGCTCGGGCTTCTGACGGGCCGTCTGACACCGGTCGAATTCAAATCTTTGCATTCCATATGGGCCGGGCCCGTCCGCTTGACCCTCGGTTCGCCAGCAAAATACCGTCGATGCAGCAGCCAGGGATTCCCGGCCGTGCCAGTGTGGGTCCGGCCGGGTCGTAACCGTTTGTGCGCCAAGAGTTTACGCCGACGTAATACAGCGCCATATGGGGCGGACATCGGAACATCCCCCGCAAACATCTAACGAGGGAAGCGACCGATGCAACACATCGAACAGCTCGGCAACCAACCTCACGACCAGACCGCCAGCCCGCGCAAAGACCGCGTGCGGTCGATCATCCGGCACGACCTCCCTTCGTCGCTCGTCGTTTTCCTGGTCGCGCTCCCGTTGTCCCTGGGGATCGCGATCGCATCCAACGCCCCGGTGCTGGCCGGCCTGATCGCGGCGACCGTCGGCGGCATCGTGGTCGGCGCCATCGGCGGGTCGCCGCTACAGGTCAGCGGCCCAGCGGCCGGGCTGACGGTGGTGGTAGCCGACCTGGTATCCGACTTCGGTTGGGGCGTAACGTGTTTCATCACCGTGGCCGCCGGCGCTCTGCAGGTGCTGTTGGGGCTCAGCCGCGTCGCGCGGGCGGCGCTGGCGATCTCGCCGGTGGTCGTGCACGCCATGCTGGCCGGCATCGGCATCACGATCGCGCTGCAACAGGCGCACGTTCTGCTGGGCGGAAAATCCAAGAGCACGGCCTGGCACAACGTCATCGAGCTGCCGGGGCAGATCATCGGCGCGCACCGGCCGGGGGTCATCTTGGGCGCATTGGTGATCGCCATCCTCGTCTGCTGGCGGTGGGTTCCCGCCAAGTTGCGCCGCGTTCCCGGCCCGTTGGTCGCGATCGTGGTCGTGACGGTGGTGTCGGTCGTCTTTCCGTTCCACGTGCGCCGCATCGACCTCGAGGGCTCGCCGTTGGACGCGTTGCAGCTGCCCGACATTCCGCACGACGGCTGGGGCGCGGTCGCGATCGGCGTGATCACCGTCGCGCTCATCGCCAGCGTCGAAAGCCTGCTGTCGGCGGTGTCGGTCGACCGGATGCACAACGGGCCACGCACCGACTTCAACCGGGAATTGGTCGGGCAGGGCGCCGCCAACATGGTGTCGGGCACGATCGGCGGGCTGCCGGTCACCGGCGTCATCGTCCGCAGCTCGACCAACGTCAACGCGGGCGCCAAGTCGCGCGCCTCGGCGTTCCTGCACGGCGTTTGGATCCTGCTGTTCACGGTGCCTTTCGCCGAGCTGGTCGAGGAGATTCCCACCGCCGCGCTCGCCGGGCTCCTCATCGTCATCGGCATCCAGTTGCTCAAGCCGGCCCATATCGAAACCGCGATGAAGCACGGCGATCTCGCCGTGTACGTCGTGACCGCCGTCAGTGTGGTGTTCCTCAACCTGCTGCACGGGGTGATGATCGGCCTCGCGCTGGCCATCGCGCTGACCGGTTGGCGGGTGATTCGGGCCAAGGTCGACGCCACGTCCGTCGACGGCGAGTGGCAGGTGCAGATCGAGGGCGCCGCGTGCACGTTCCTGGCGCTCCCGCGACTCACCCGGGTCCTGGCCTCGATTCCCACCGGAACCGTTGTCACCGTGGATGTTTCGGTGCACTACCTGGACCACGCGGCGCATCAGACGATCAGCGACTGGCAGCGCCAGCACGAAGCCAACGGCGGAACGGTGAATATCCGCGGGAGGTTCGAGACCGGCCATGCCGCTGGCAAAAATGCGAGTGAGGTCGTCGAGCCCGAAAGGCCCGAGGCCGCTGCCTGATTGGCGTGCTCAATCCCACCCGGAAAGCCCGAAGGTGCCGCTCGGCGCCCTCCCGCTGAGCTTCTGGACGATCCACTGGTTCATCGGCACACCCTGCTCGGTGGCCTCCAGCGCGAGGCGGGCATGCAAACTCCGGCGAGGTTCTCACCAGGAATCGCCCGCCGTAGTGGCGCCGCGACAGCGGTTCGGGAACTTCGTCGCCGCAGGCGCGCAGGACCTCCACATGCTCGGTGACGGCGTCCTCGATGGCGGCCACCGCTTGGGGCGCGGTGGGCGCTTGGCGCCTCAGGTACGGCAATTCGACGCATACGCCTAGGTATTCGTCGTAGTCGGGCAACCACTGCGCTCGGTAGGTGTAGTGGTCCACGCGCAATGTGATAGCACGGGTGATATCGAATCCGGGAGTCACTCATCCCCAGGGACGGGCCTCTCCGCACCATATGGCTCTCGCCGGATTTGATAGCGCGGGCGATATCAAATCCCGCGACGGACTCATGCTCGGCTAGCCGCGCGCCATCGCCTCCAGCCGGCGGATGCGGTCCTCGATCGGCGGGTGCGTCGAGAACAGCGACCCGATCCGCTCGCCCGCGCGGAACGGGTTGGCGATCATCAGGTGGGCCTGGCTGGCCAGCTGCGGCTCCGGCGGCAGCGGGGCCGCCTGGACGCCGCCCGAGATCTTGCGCAGCGCCGACGCCAAGGCCAGGGGGTCGCCCGTCAGCACCGCACCCGATTCGTCCGCCTGGTACTCGCGCGACCGCGACACCGCCAGCCGCACCACGGTGGCGGCGATCGGACCCAGCAGCGAAACCAACAGCAGCGCAAAGGGATTGCCCTCGTCGTCGCGGTTGCCGCCGAAGAACATCGCCATGTAGGACAGGGCGGTGATGATCGACGCCATCGCTCCGGCGATGCAGGAGATGAGGATGTCGCGGTTGTAGACGTGGGAGAGCTCGTGCCCCAGGACCGCCCGCAGCTCGCGTTCGCTGAGGATTCCCAAAATGCCGGTGGTGCAACACACGGCGGCGTTGCGCGGGTTACGGCCGGTCGCGAACGCGTTGGGCGCGTTGGTGTCGCTGATGTACAGCCGGGGCATCGGCTGGTGCGCGGCGGTGGCGAGTTCGCGCACGATCCGGTACATCGCCGGCGCCTGCAGCTCGGACACCGGCTGCGCGTGCATCGCCCGCAGCGCCAGCTTGTCGCTGTTGTAGTAGGTGTAGACGTTCATGCCGATGGCGAACAGCACCGACAGGAACATCGCGGTCCTGCCGAACAGCGAGCCCACGAACACGATCAACGCGGACATACCGACCAACAGGGCGAAGGTCTTCAGCCTGTTGGCATGGGGATGCCAGGTCATCGGGTCCTCCTTGGAGCGTCGACTATCGCTCATTGAACGCCTGAAAAGGCGCCAAAGGTTCCCTCGACGCGCTAACCGTGCCGGCTGATGGTGTAGTCGACCAGCGTCTGCAGCGCCTGCCGGCCGGGGACATCGGGCAGCAGGGCCAGCTCGTCGCGCGCCTGCCCCGCGTATTCGGCCAGCGTCTGCTTGGCCTTGGCCATCCCGGGGGACGCCCGCAACAGCGCCAGCGCTTCGGCCACCGCCGCGTCGTCGTCGATGGGCCCGGCCAGCAGCTCACGCAGCCGCACCGCGTCGGCCCCGGGTTCGCGCAGCGCGTAGAGCATCGGCAGCGTG
>NZ_LZJJ01000235.1:0-1488 GCF_001667625.1 Mycobacterium sp. E1715 | reverse complement strand
GCCGGCCAACCCACCGCCACCGGTTGCCCCTCCCGCGGCGGGCGGGCCCGTGCCGCCGGCGACCGATGGGAAGACGCCCTGCGAGATCGCCGCGGACCAGCTGCCGCAGGCGGGGCAGTGATGGCTCAGGCCGGGCGGATGTGCAGCACGTCCTCGACGAAGCGCACGGATTCGGCGCGGTCGGTGGCCAGCGGGCTGAGCAGCAGCGTCGTCACACCGGCCTCGGCGAAGGCGGCCAGGCGCTCGGCGACGTAATCGCGCGGGCCGACCAGCGACATGCCGCGCACCAGCTCGTCCGGCACCGCGTCGATGGCCTCCTTTTTGCGGCCGGACAGGTACAGCTCCTGGATGCGGTCGGCGACCTCGCCGAACCCGTAGCGCGTCGCCAGGGCGTGATAGAAATTGCGGCCCTTGGCGCCCATCCCGCCGAGGTAGAGGCCCAGCTGCGGCTTGACCCACGCCAGCCGCTCGTCCACGTCGTCGCCGATCGCCACCGACGCGTGCACCATGACATCCAGCGGCCCCAGCGCGGGATCGCGCTTGGCGGCCCCGGCTGCCAGCGCGTCCCCCCACACCGACGCGGCCTTGTCCGGCAGATAGAAGACCGGCTGCCAGCCTTCGGCGATCTCGGCGGTCAGCTCGACGTTCTTCGGGCCCAGCGCGGCGATCGTGATCGGAATGCGTTCGCGCACGGGATGATTGATGAGCTGCAGCGATTTGCCCAGCCCCGTCCCGCGGTCGGCCGGCAGCGGGATCTGGTAGTGCTTGCCGTTGTGCTGCAGGCGTTCCCGCCGCCACACCTTGCGGCAGATCTCCACGATCTCGCGGGTGCGGCCCAGCGGCGCGTCGAACTCGACGCCGTGAAAGCCCTCGATCACCTGCGGCCCCGACGTGCCGATCCCCAGCCGGAAGCGCCCGTCGGACACGAAATCCAGCCCCGCGGCCGTCATCGCCAGCAGCGAGGGGGTGCGGATGTAGATGGGGAAAACCCCCGAGGCCAACTCGACGGTGTTCGTCTTGGCCGCCAGGTACCCGAGCTGGCTGACGGCGTCGAAGGCGTACGCCTCGGCCACCACGGCGATGTCGATGCCGGCCTTCTCGAGCTCCACCACGCGGTCCACGGCCTGGTGAAAGCCGCCCGAATAATCCAGGGCGATCCCGATTCGCATCAACGACAGATACCACGACGGCACCCCGGCGCCGCGGCCGCTCGGAGTTCAGCCGGCCGAGTTGCCCGTCCAGTACTCCGCGAACCGTCGACCGTCTGCCGACAGCCGCAGGATGTCGTTGCCGGTGAAGGACACCGGTCCGTCGGGCCCGCGGCCCGTGCCGACCCAGCGACCCGCCACGAGGTCGCCCTCGGCGAAGGGTCCCAGTTGGATGGCAAAGGTCAAGTCGGCCATCATGTTTCGGGTCTCGTCGACGACCCGCGCAAGCTCCTCGGGACCGTGGACGTCCCGGCCGGGCCAGTGACCCACGAAGTCGACC
>NZ_LZJJ01000234.1:0-9917 GCF_001667625.1 Mycobacterium sp. E1715 | reverse complement strand
GCCGACGTATGGCTGATCGTGGCCCTGGCCATGGCCCCGCCGCTGCTGTTGGCGATGGCCGGCGCCCGGGTCTGGTCGGATCGGCCGGTGGCGGCGTTGTTGCTCGCGGCGGTCGCCGGTTCGTTGCTGGCCGTCTTCGCGGTGCTGATGAAAGGCGTCGTCGACATCCTCGAACACAACCCCGACCAGTTGTGGACCAGACCCGGGCGCCGGCCATCGCCAACAGCAGCGGCGGGGCCATGGCCAGGGCCACGATCAGCCATACGTCGGCCGCCGCGCGCTCCTGACCGCCCGCCGGCTGGCCGACCGCGATGACAACCACCAGCGCCGCGGTGAGCACCACCGCCCACAGCCATTCCGGGCGGGTGACCGGGTGGCGGCTCATCCGCGCATAGATCGGCAGCGCGAACAGCAGCGACGTCACCTGAAGCGACATCACCAACAGCACTGAGCCCTTGTCCAGGGCTGCGGCCAGCAAAACGTAGCTGGCGATGTCGCCGAGACCGCCCAGCAACCAACGCCTGTCGCGCAACAGCATGCCGAACAGCGCGAGGTGGCCGACGGGTTTGTCGGTGACCTCCTGCGCGGACCGCTGGCGGACCACGTTGCCGATCGCCGACGCCAGCGCGGCAAGGAGGGCAAGGATCGCCGCCATATCAGTGTTCGACATGGGTTACCTCCTCGCCTGGGCGTCGCTGCACGGATTTGCTCACCAATCTAGTCGGGCTGCGGCAAACCGCCCGTCGAGCATTCTCATAGCGGGAAAGCGGTGCCGGTGAGCTGCTCGGAAAGGTCCCACAGCGCCGCGGCGGTGCCCGCCCGCTTGGCCGGCCAGTTACGCCAGGTCGGCTGGGTGCGGCCATACAGACCGAAGCGCGGGCCGACGAAGGTGTCGCCGGGCAGATCCTGCGAGACCGCGTACAGCGTCTGCCTGGCCCCGAAATCGGCGTCGGTGGACACGATGCGGTCGACGGCCAACACCGCCGCGTCGCCCAGCTTGCGTCCGGAGTTGCCCTGCAGGTTGGTGTGCGACCAGCCGGGGTGGGCGGCCAGCGCGCGCAGTGGAGAGCCGACGGATTCCAGGCGCCGCTGCAGCTCCTTGGTGAACAGCAGGTTGGCCAGCTTCGACTGGCTGTAGGCCAGCCACGCCGAATACGGGCGGGAGCGCCAGTTCAGGTCCTTGAGGCTGACGTAGCCGAAGTGGTGCATCAGCGAGGACACCGTCACCACCCGGTCGGTCAGCTTGGGCAGCAACAGGTTGGTCAGCGCGAAATGGCCGAGGTGGTTGGTGCCGATCTGGCCCTCGAAGCCGTCGGCGGTCACCGCGTGTTTGGTGGCCATGATGCCGGCGTTGTTGACCAGCACGTCCACCGCCGTCATCTCGTCGGCGAAGCGCCGCACCGAGCCCAGGTCCTGCAGGTCGAGGTGGCGGACGTCGACGTCACCGCGCATCCGATCCGCGGCGGCCTTGCCCTTCTCGGTGTCGCGAACGGCCAGCACGACGCGGGCGCCGGCCCGGGCCAATTCGCGGGCGGTCACTTCCCCCAGTCCGGCGTTGGCGCCGGTGATCACGACGGTGCGTCCGGCGAAGGAGGGCAGGTCTGCTGCGGTCCAACCAGGCATGCAGCCCACCCTAACTATGTGATGCCTCCCACCCGAACGCCGCAGGTATCGTGCGTGGGATGGCCGGTGGAATCCCGACGCCGCGGATGTATTTAGGGGTCATCGTCAATCCGCTCGCGCGCAGGAATCGCGGCGCGCGCGGTGACCGCGTCGCCGAGCTGCGCCGCATCGTCGGTCCGTGGGGCGAGGTCCACGAAACCGCCTCGACCGAGGAGCTGGGCAAGACCCTGGACGGGCTCCACCCGCGGGTCACGCACCTCGTGGGCGACGGCGGCGACGGCGCGCTGCACTGGTTGATCAACGAAATCGAGCGCTGCGAAGCCGATCCGGAACGCTGGCCGACGTTCGTGCCGTCCAACGGCGGCAGCGTCAACGCCGTCGCGCGCAAGGCGCGGGTGCGCGGGCGGCCCGACGCGATCGTCCGCGCCCTGGTGGCAGCCGCCGAGGCGAACCGGCCCCCGCCCGAAATGCGTTTGGACACCCTGCAACTCGACGGCGAGACCGCGGACGGCGCGGCGTTTCATCGCCTGTGTTTCGGACTCGCCGCCGGCGGGGTCGGCAACCGGTTCTACGACATGTATTACGGAAAGCCCGACCACGGCCGTACAGAGGTCGCCCGGGTGATCGGCCGTTCGTTCCGCGATTACCTCGCGTCCAAGGTCGGCCGTTCGCGGGCGTCCAGTTACTCGTCGGTGCTGTTCACCCCAACGCGTGCCCGGGTCGTCATCGACGGCGAGGAGGTCCCGTCGCGGACGCACCGCGTGCTGCACGCGGGAGCGATCGACCTGCGGATCGGGGGACCGTTCCGGCTCTTCCCGAAGGCCGAGAATCCCGGCGCGCTGCATTTCCAGGCCGGCGAGATACGGCCCTCGCGGATCGTGGTCCAGCTGCCCGCGGCACTCACCAATGGCACGCTGCGGGGTCCCGGGGTTCGCGACGTGAACGGCCGCGAAATGACCATCGAGGCCGAGGGGGAGCCGCTCTCGCCGATCATCGACGGCGAACGCTTCGTCGGGATCACCCGGTTGGTGGCCCGGGCCGGCCCCCGCATCCGGGTTGCCCAGCCGAGCTGACTCCGTAGCTCAGTAGGTCAGCAGCGGCGAGACGGCTCCCGTGGCGCATCTCACTCGCCGCCGGGAATGCGAAGCTCGATATTGGGGTTGCTATGGCCTTTGCGGTGCGAATACGAAATGCACCCCGGATTCGGCCGAAGTCATCCCAGGAGAAATCATGATGCTGAGAAATACGTACCTCAGTATCCGCACGAATGCGACAAGGCCCGGGCGGTAAATGCGCTGTTCAAACCATAAACATGAATACTGAAGTCCGTAGATGCGGATCCCATGATTGTCGACGGGTGCCGGTAGTTAAGTCCATCCTGTGAGATTAATGTGCGGTCTCCGGAAATGCCTTGCACGCTTTGCTCAACATCCATCAACGGCGTTACATTGGGCGTTATCAATTGATCCGAAAAGTTCTTATCGCTCATAGTTGACCCGGAAGGGGGTGGCTCCTGCGATGGAGACGCTCATTGACCATCTGCACATGCGCGAAGCCCAAACACCCGACAAGACCCTCTTCCGCTTCGTCGACGACGAAGGCCGCGAGCTGGAGCACTACACCTATCGGAGCTTCTCCGAGCGGACGCGCGAGCTGGCCGCGTACCTGTCGACCGAAGCCGGGCTGCGGCCGGGCGATCGAGCGTTGCTCGTCTACCCGCCCGGCCTGGAGATGGTCGCGGCGTTCTACGCCTGCGCGCGGATCGGGGTGATCGCCGTGCCGGTCAGCCCGCCGCTGCCGATGTCGTTCGAGTCGGGTCTGGCCAAGCTCAGCTTCATCGCCCGCGACTGCCAGGCCAAGGCGGTGCTATCGACCAAACAGTTCGAGTACGACTACCGCATGCTGCTCAACCACCTTGACGGCGGCTCGCCGTGGGCGGAGGCCCAGCGGCCCCCGGAGCTGCCCTGGTTCAGCACCGACGGCACGCAGGAGTTCGGCGGCGCCCACGTCCCCGACACCCCGGAGCCGGTGCTCTTCCTGCAGTACACCTCCGGATCCACCAGCGATCCGAAGGGCGTGGTGGTCAGCCACGCCAACGTCATCGCCAACGCCTCGGCCTTCGCGGGTGGCGAGGTGCTGGTCAGCTGGCTCCCACAGCACCATGACATGGGCCTGATCTCCGCCTACTTGTTCATCCTGCTGGTCGGCGGCACCACGCACGCCATGTCACCGCTGGACTTCCTCAAGCGGCCGTCGTCGTGGCTGCGGCTCATCAGTGACGTGCGCGCGACCCACACGCCGGTGCCCAACTTCGCCCTCGAGTTGTGCCTGCGCGAGGACAAGCTGCCCACATCCGAGCTCGCCGGGATCGACCTGAGCAGCCTGGAGAACATCGTCGTCGGCGCGGAACCGTTGCGCGCCAGCACGTTTGCGCGCTTCCGGCGGCGGTTCGCGCCCTACGGCCTGGAACCCAACGCCCTTACCGGCGCGTACGGCATGGCCGAGAACACCCTGATCGTTTCGCTTCGCGGCCGCCAGACGCTGGCGCTGAACAAGCGTGCGCTGGAGAGGAACCTCGCGCGGGTCGAGAAGGCCCAGCCGGAGAACAGCAACCAGGCCCCGGTGGTCAGCTGCGGCAAGCCGATCGACGGCAACGTGGTCCGCATCGTCGACCCCGAGACCGGCGAGGCCCTCGGGGAGGGCCGGGTCGGCGAGGTCTGGCTGGATGGCCCGTCCAAGGGCGGCGGCTACTGGAACCGCCCCGACGTCACCGCGGAGGCGTTCGCGGCCCGCATCGCCGGCGACACCGAGCGCACCTACCTGCGAACCGGCGACCTCGGCTTCATCTACGAGGGCGAGCTGTTCGTCTGCGGCCGCAGCAAGGACCTGATCATCGTGCGCGGCGTCAACTGCTACCCCTCCGACATCGAGGGCATCGTGGAGCGGTCTGCCCCGCAGGTGCGCGGCGGCTGCGTGGCCGCGTTCGCGGTGGAGCGCGACGACCAGGAGGTGCTGGCCGTGGTGGCCGAGGTCCGTGACGCGGGAGCGCTGCCGGACGGCAAGGCGCTGGCGCGGGCCATCCGCCGGCATGGCCACATCGACCCGCACACCATCGTGTTCGTGCCGCCGCACAGCATCCCCAAGACCACCTCGGGCAAGATCCGGCGGTCCTCGACGCGTCAGCTTTGGCTGGACGGCGAGCTGCCCGTCCTGGCGAGCTACACGCACCAGGCCCACGGATGGGCGCAGACCGACCCGGGCCCGCTGGACCGGTTCCGCAACCTGATCGAGAGCTACGACCTCACCGGCGAAGAGGACTGCTCCTTCGCGGACCTCGGCATCGACTCGCTGGCGCTCGCCGAGCTGCGCGCCGACCTGCAGGCCCTGCTGGAAGAGCATGGCGCGGGGGAGCTGGTCGAGGAGGTCAACACGCGCCTGCTCCAGCGGCTCACGGTGGCCGAATTCTTCCGCCTGATGCGGCAATTCGGCGAGGGGTCCGGCCAGCCGCTCGATGCGCTGCGTCAGGCGCTGGACCAGATTTCGACCGAGTACGAGGCCTACGAGTTCGCGCGGATGCGGGCCGACGCCCAGCTGCCCCTGCCGGCGTTGCCGCCGGCGCGGTCGGGGGCGCCCGGCGACATCCTGCTGACGGGCGCGACCGGCTTCCTGGGGCCGTTCCTGGTCGCCAGCCTGCTCGGCCGGACGTCCTTCACGGTCCACGCGCTGATCCGCGCCACGGATCCCGCGCACGGGCTGGACCGGATCGTCGCGTCCCTGCGCCGGGCCCGGCTGTGGACGCCGGCCCTCGAAGCCGAGGTCCGGGCGCGGGTGCGCGTGGTCTGCGGCGACCTCGCCGAGCCGCAGCTCGGCATCGGCGAGGAGGGGTTCCGGCGCCTGGCCGAGAGCGTCGACGCCATCCTGCACAACGGCGCCCTGGTCAACTACGTTCGGACCTACGACGCCCTGCGCCCGGCCAATGTGATCGGGACTCACGAGCTGCTGCGCCTGGCGATGACGGCGCACCGCAAGACCTTCCACCTGGTCTCGAGCACCTTCATCTACGGGTGGAGCGTCAAGCCGGTGGTCGGGGAGTCCGACGCCAACCTGGAGATGAACGCCCTGGACTTCGGCTACTCGCAGACCAAGTGGGTGGCCGAGCAGCTGGCCTTCGCCGCCCAGCGGCAGGGGCTCGACGTGCGCATCTTCCGGCCCTCGCTGATCTCGCCGACCAGCGCGGGCTTCGGCAGCGGCGACGACATCCTGGTGCGCACCGTGGCGTTCATGATCGAACACGGCATCGCCGCCAACGCGCTCAACCAGCTCAGCCTGCTGCCTGCGGACCTGATCGCCGACCACATCGTCGCGCTGATGGACCTGCCGGCAGACGAGGGCACCGTGTTCAACATGACCGCGGACGACTACTACAACCTGATGGACATCACCCGCGTCCTCTCCGAGCGCTACGGCTATCGCTTCGACTACCACGACATCCCGGAATTCGCCGCCGAGATGAACCGGCGCTGCACGACGCGGGACCCGATCTACCCGCTGGTCGACTTCCTCACCCGGTCGGCCGACAAGATCGCGGCGATGCGGGACAAGCGCTACGGCAACTCCCAATACCGGGGTGCGCGTGCGCTGGCCTCGGTCCGCCTGCGTGAGCCGTCGCTCACCGACACGGTCGAGAATCTCGTCCGGTTCTTGCGCAGTGAGCGCCTGATCACCGAGGCTGAGGCCGAGGCGCAACGCAGCGCCTAGTTTCCCAAGGGGGTTCTTCCATGTTCACCGTCGACGACCAGGCGACGGGCCCGCATGACGCCTCGCTCGACCACGAGCGGATCGTCCTGCAGGCGCGCGACGTCGAGTTCGACTGGGCGACGCTGCCGTTCTACTACGTGCCCAACGAGCCCTTCACCACCCATTTCTGCAACGTGCTGCACCTGCTGCTGCCCGCAGGCGAGGAGTTCATCGTCGACGCGTTCAAGAACGCGTTGCCGCTGATCAAGGACGACCAGCTGCGGCTGGACGTGCAGGGCTTCATCAGCCAGGAGGCCATGCACTCCCAGGCTCATTCCGGGGTGCTGGATCACTTCGCGGCCAAGGGCGTCGACGTCACGCCGTTCACCGACCAGATGGCCTGGCTCTTCTCCCAGCTCATCGGGGACCGGCCCGGGTGGGGCCGGCGCCGCAGGCAGAGCTGGCTGCTCGAGCGGGTGTCGATGGTGGCCGCGCTCGAGCACTACACCGCCATCCTGGGCGAGTGGATCCTGGACACCCCGCAGCACGACGCCTTCGGCACCGACCCGGTGATGCTCGACCTGCTGCGCTGGCACGGGGCCGAAGAGGTCGAACACAAGGCGGTCGCGTTCGACACCATGAAGCACCTGCGCGGCGGCTACTGGCGCCAGGTGCGCACCCAGCTGCTGATCACGCCGGCGCTGCTGTGGCTGTTCGTCCGCGGCGTGCGGTTCATGTACTCGGTCGACCCGTACCTGCCGCCGGGCACCAAACCCCGCTGGCGCGACTACTTCAGCGCGGCGCGCCGCGGCCTGGTGCCCGGGCCGTTCCAGTTCCTGCGGGTCATCGGCGCCTATTACACGCCGAGTTTCCACCCGTCCAAGCTCGGCGGGGTGGGCCGCGCGGTCGACTACCTGGCCCGCTCGCCCGCGGCCCGCGCGGCGCACTGAGCGTCGGGGGCCCACGAATGACTCAGTCCAACACCGTGATCGCGTCCGACGGCGTGTCGCTGGCCGTCCACGCCCACTCGCCGATCGACCCGGGGCGCCCGACGATTCTGGCGATCCACGGCTACCCCGACAACCACCACGTGTGGGACGGCGTCGCCGACGCCCTGGGTGGGCGCTACAACTTCGTGGCCTTCGACGTCCGGGGCGCCGGCGATTCGTCCAAGCCGGCGAAGCGCGCGGCATACCGCCTGCCGCAACTGATTTCGGACATCGGCGCGGTGATAGACAGCCTCGGTGTGGACGAGGTCCACCTGATCGCCCACGACTGGGGTTCCATCCAGGCCTGGGCCGCGGTCACCGACGAGAGGGTGATGGGCAAGGTCGCCTCGTTCACGTCGATCTCCGGTCCGCACCTGAACTACGCGGGCAAGTTCCTGCGGTCCGCCCGCTCACCCCGCGGCGTGTTCGACGTCCTCAAACAGGCGCTCGCCTCCACCTACATCTGGTTCTTTCTGTGCCCGGGCGTGCCGGAGTTGGCGATCTGGTCCCGGGCGACCGTTGCGGTCTTCGCGGCGGTCGAACTGATCGGCCGGCCTCGCCGGGCCGGTCGGCGGCGCGCGGCGACCACCCGGTCGACCCGCGACTACGTCAACGGGCTGAACCTGTACCGCGCCAACATGCCCGGGCCGTTCCTGGCGCCCGGGAAGGAGCTGCCGCAGACCAAGGTCCCCGTGCAGGTGTTGGTGGCGCGCTGGGACTACTTCGTCTCGCCGCCCCTGCAGCGGTTCACCGGCTCGATACCGCCCAACGGCAGGGTCGTCGACATCGAGGGCGGGCACTGGGTGGTGTCCTCCCATCCCGAAATCATCGCCCGGCTCACGAGCGAATGGGTCGATCAGAACACCATTGGTCAGACGTAGGATACTTGTTGTGGCACAGACGATTTGGGGCAGCAGACCCGCCGACTTGTACGGTCGTCGCAAGCGCGACCGCCTCTACACGGCGTTGTGGGGAGTGGGCACCCTCTTCGGGGGCTTGGCGTCGGCGTCGCGCTGGGACCCCTCGCGGGTGGTGCCGGTGCGGCGGACCACCACCGCGGTGGTCACCAAGCGCGAACTCCTCACGCCCGACGTCGTCGCGCTGACGCTGGGTGACGCGCAGGGTGGATTGCTGCCGTCGTGGACTCCCGGCGCGCACATCGACATTCGGCTGGC
Organism: Mycobacterium sp. E1715; assembly: GCF_001667625.1. NCBI lineage: Bacteria > Bacillati > Actinomycetota > Actinomycetes > Mycobacteriales > Mycobacteriaceae > Mycobacterium > Mycobacterium sp. E1715. Next base: position 1,393 of record NZ_LZJJ01000234.1, on the reverse strand, counting down.
GTCGGGCCGCCGACGCCAGTACTCACTGTGCGGTCCGCCCGGGCGGCGCACCGACTACCGGATCGCGGTACGCCGGATCGCCGACGGTGGCGGGGGCTCGATCGAAATGCACGACACTTTCGACGTGGGCGACACGATCGAATTCGAGGGGCCCCGCAACGCGTTCTATCTGGTCACCGACGAGCGCGAGGTGCTGTTCGTGATCGGCGGCATCGGCGTGACTCCGATCCTGCCCATGATCTCACTCGCCCAGCAGCGCGGAATCGATTGGCGTGCCGTGTATGCCGGCCGCAGCCGGGAGTACATGCCGCTGCTCGACGAGGTAGTGGCGGTGGCGCCCGACCGGGTCAGCGTGTGGGCCGACGACGAGCGTGGCCGCATTCCCGACGCCTCCGAACTGCTCGCCGATGCCGGGCCGTCGACGGCCGTCTACGTGTGCGGCCCGACCGCGATGCTGGAGTCGGTGCGCACGATGCGCGACCAACACGCCGACGCGCCACTGCATTACGAGCGGTTCGGGCCGCCGCCCGTCGTCGACGGCGTCCCCTTCGAGCTGGAGCTTGCCCGTTCACGGCGCGTGCTGAGCGTGCCTGCGAACCGGTCGGCACTGGACGTCATGCTGGACGGCGACCCGACGACCGCGTACTCCTGCCAGCAAGGCTTCTGCGGCACCTGCAAGGTGAAAGTGCTTGCCGGGGAGGTCGATCGCCGCGGCCGCGCCGCGGAGGGCGACGGCGAAATGCTGGTCTGCGTCTCGCGGGCCAACGGCGGTCGCCTGGTGATCGACGCCTAGGGGTGGTGCGCCGGGTAGGCGTGCACCAGGGCGCTGTCGAGCCGCGGCACGGCGTGGGTCAGCTGGTGCTCGGCGTCGTGGGCGATGCGGTGCGCGTCCTGAAGGCTGATGCCGGGGTCGATGTCGAGTTCGGCATCGGCGTGCAGGCGGTGCCCGATCCAGCGCATCCGGATGCTGCGCACGCTGCGGACGCCGGGGCGGGCGGCCAGCGTCGCTTCCGCCGTGTCGACGAGCGCGGGGTCCACCGCGTCCATGAGCCGGCGGAAGATGTCGCGCACGGCGCCGCGCAGCACCGCCAGGATCGCCACCGTGATGATCAGGCCGACGATCGGGTCGGCCAGCGGGTAGCCGAGCGCGACGCCGGCCGCCCCGAAAAGCACTGCGAGCGAGGTGAATCCGTCGGTGCGAGCGTGCAGGCCGTCGGCGACGAGGGCGGCCGAGCCGATCCGGCGGCCGGTGCGGATCCGGTAGACGGCGACGATCTCGTTGCCCGCGAAGCCGATGAGCCCGGCGGCGGCGACCCAACCCACGTGGCCGATGGCGACGGGGTGAATCAGCCGCAGGACGGCCTCGTAGCCGGCGACGATCGCCGACAGCGTG
>NZ_LZJJ01000233.1:0-28429 GCF_001667625.1 Mycobacterium sp. E1715 | reverse complement strand
CCAGCAGCGCACGGTCGTCGTCGGAGTCACCAACCCGCTCGGCACCGACGCACCCGAGCACGAGCTTCACGATCGCCGCGTCCTGACCGGAGGAGATTGACGATGTTGGCTGGACTTGCATTCGGCTCGGAGATCAAGCGTTTCGGTCGCAGCCGTTTGACGCGCGTGGCGATCGTGGTGCTGATGCTGCTGCCGCTGGTGTACGGGGCGCTGTACCTGTGGGCGTTCTGGGATCCCTTCGGCCACACCAACAAAATGCCGGTGGCCCTGGTCAATTCCGACCGCGGCGCCGTCGTCTCCGGCGAGCAGTTCAACGCCGGCGAGGAGATCGCCAAGAGCCTGACCGCGGACGGCGGGTTGGACTGGCACGTCGTGGACCTGGCCGAAGCGCGCAACGGAGTCGACCACGGCAAGTACTACTTCATGGTCGAGCTGCCACCGGACTTCAGCGCGGCGATCGCGTCGCCGGTGACGGGGCAACCCAAGAAGGCCAACCTGATCGCCGTCTACAACGACGCCAACAACTACATCTCCACCAGCATCGGCCGCACCGCCATCAGCCAGGTGCTCAACGCGGTGTCCAGCCGGATCTCCGGCCAGGCCGTCAATCACATGCTGTCCGTGGTGGTTACGTCGGGCGCGGGCATCAAGCAGGCCGCCGAGGGCGCCGCTCGACTCGACGACGGGGCCGGGCAGCTGGCCGCCGGCCTCGACACGGCCCGGTCCGGCTCGGCGCGCCTCGCCGCCGGGGCCCAGCAATTGTCCGACGGAATCAACCAGGCCACCGACCCGCTGCTCGCGGTGACCCGGGCGCTGTCACAGGTCGGCGGCGACACGCAGCAATTGCAACAGGGCGCTGCCGCGCTGCAGCAGGCCAACGACCAGATCGGCGCCATCGCCACCGCACAAGACGGTGCCGCTGACGCGCTGTCGCCGGTGATCGATCAGCTCGCCGCGCGCCAGGATCCGTTGGCGAACAACCTGCGCAGCATCCAGGATCAACTGCGTGGCCATCAGTTCACGCCGCAGATCCGCCAACGCCTCACCGACGCGCAAAACGCCGCGATCGCGATGACCTCCGCCCTGCGCACGCCCGGCAGCCCGCTGGGTTCGGCCCTCGACCAGGTCGGCAACAAGGGGCAGGAGCTGACGAACAAGCTCACGCAGCTCCGCGACGGCGCCCAGCAGCTGTCCTCCGGCAACGCCGAGTTGGCAAGCGGCATAGTCAAGCTCGATGACGGGGCGCACCAACTCAAGGCGGGGTCGGCCGAGCTGGCCGGCAAGCTCGGCGAGGGGGCCAACCAGCTGCCCAACTGGACGACTCAGCAAAAGGACGCGGTCGCAGACACCATCGGTGGGCCGGTGCAGCTCGCAGCCTCGCACGAGAACGCCGCACCCAACTTCGGCACCGGCATGGCCCCGTTCTTCCTGACGCTGGCGCTGTTCTTCGGCGCATTGGTGCTGTGGATGGTGCTGCGGCCCTTGCAGAGTCGCGCGATCGCCGCGGAGGTGCTCGAAATCCGGGTGGTGCTCGCCAGCTATCTGCCCGCGGCCACGATCGCGCTGTTCCAGGCGATCGTCCTCTACTGCGTGGTCCGGTTCGCCCTCGGCATGCGTGCCGTGCACCCGGTCGCGATGCTGGGGTTCATGATCCTCATCTCCGCCGCATTCGTGGCCGCCACGCAGGCGATCAACGCGCTCGTCGGCCCAGCGGTGGGACGGGTGCTGATCATGGCCCTGCTGATGCTGCAGCTGGTCAGCGCCGGCGGCATGTACCCCGTGGAGACCACTTCGCGGCCCTTCCAGGTCCTGCACCGCTTCGACCCGATGACCTACGGCGTCAACGGGCTGCGCCAGCTCATCCTCGGCGGCATCGACGGACGGCTCTGGCAAGCGATCACCGTGCTGGTTGCGATAACGGCTGTCGCGCTGGCAATCTCATCGCTGTCCGCACGGCGAGATCGCCTGTGGAACCTCACCAGGCTGATCCCGGCGATCAAGATGTAGGCAAACGTTCCGCGTCAACAATCGACGTTGCATGATGGTGGGCAAGCTCTGCAATCGAGAGGAAGCCCATGTTAGGTGTGCATCATTCGGCGATTTGCACCTCCGATGTCGAACGGTCGCTCCGATTCTGGTGCGAAGGCCTGGGACTGAGCCAGTTGATGGATTACGACTTCGTCGGCGATTGGCCGGAACTGTTCGGGGCCGGGAGCGATCGGCTGCGATCGGTGTTTCTCGGCGATCCGCAGACATCGGGCAGCGGGTTTGTCGAACTGGTGGAGGTGGCCGGCGCCCTTGAGGCACTGCCGGATTCGACCGCGTTACGGCACGGGTTCATGTTGCTCTCACTGCAGCGTGAAGTCGACGAAACGCTCGCCGCTTTGGCTGCATTGGGTTTCACCGACGGCGTGCGGCGCATCGATGTCGTGGCCCCGGACGGAAGGACCGTCGCGATGGCGGTGATCGAAGCGCCGGACGGGGTACTCGTTGAGCTGATCGGGCGGGCGAAATGAGCATCGCGCTGGTCACGGGCGGTGCGTCCGGAATCGGGCGTGAAGTTGCCGGACGGTTGCGCGATGCGGCTCACGACGTCGTCGTGTGGGATCTCGCCGATGCGGACATCGTCTGTGACGTCAGCGATCCCGACGCCGTGTCGGCCGCGATGGAACAAACGGTGAGCGAGCATGGCACACCCACCCGGATCGTCACCTGCGCCGGGGTCGGTGCCTCGGGGCTGTTGCTCGAACAGTCGCCCGCGGAATGGAACCGGGTGTTGGGCGTCAACCTCACCGGCACCTGGCTGACGATCCGTGCCGGGGCGCAAGCGATGGTCGACGCCGGGGTGGGCGGCTCGATCGTCGCGGTTTCCAGTATCAGCGGCACCGTCGCCGACCGGGACATGGGCGCCTACTGCGTGTCGAAGGCCGGGGTGGACATGTTGGTGAAGGTCGCCGCCGTGGAATGGGGCGTGCACGGCATCCGGGTGAATGCCGTCGGGCCGGGCGTCACACGCACACCGATGCTGGCCAAGCCCGAGCAGCTCCCCGGCTGGGTGGAGGCACTGTCCGAACGCACGGCGCTCGGCCGGCTGGGGGAGGCAGACGACGTGGCCGGGGCGATCGTGGGCCTCCTCGAGTTGCCCTGGGTGACAGGACAAATCGTGCACGCCGACGGCGGCCTGGCCCTACACAGTCCGATTGACGCCTACGGCCAAGTGCAGCGACTGCGCAGGCTCACCCGGCCCGCCCCAGCATCAGAGTGACTTGGCGCAGCAGCGCGGTCCGAAATTTATCCGCCGTCGGGTTTCGAAAGTGCAAGGTCCGGGGAACCATGGCGCCGGCAAGCCAGACCAGTAACAGGTCGACGACTTCGTCGGGGCTGGCGATGGGCGCGAAGGCCCCCGAGTCGCGGCCCTCGGTCACCGCTTTCACGAACGGTGCGCGGTAGCGCGCCCAGCCCTCTTCGCTGTAGTCACGCAATTCCGCATCGCGCATGCTGGAACGCCAGACCTCAATTAACAATTGGTGATTGCTCAAAGGAGTGTTGAGGTTTCGATCGATCATGGTAACCAGGCGATTCCACGGATCCCGCTCGGCCTCGGCGACGGCCTCGAGCGCGACCGCCTCGACTTCGGTGGCGTGCCTGATGGCCTCGATAAGCATGTCCTCACGCGAGCCGAAGTAGTTTTGCAGCGTGCTGATGGCCATGCCGCTGGCCGCCGAGACATCGGCGAAGCGGGTGTTCTCGTACCCACGTTCGGCCAAGACGGTCGCGACTGTCTCGGTCACCTCGACTCGACGCGCTCCGCCCGCCCGGCGAGTTCGCCGCTGCATAGTCATGGCTGTATGGTACGGCTATACCGACATAATGCAATCGCCATTCAGCCCGCGCCGTGGGGCGGGATGTTGTGGTTGAGGCGAAACCTGTTGTGCGGGTCGTACTTCGTCTTGACCACCCTGAGCCTGTCGTACACCCTGGGCTCGTAGGCCTTGCGGGCGCGTTCCTCGGTCGCGTCGCTGGGGCCCTGGAAACTGGGGCTGGCCAGCTCGTGCAGCCACGGCTTCAGCGCGGTGAGAAGCCCGGAACCGCAGTGCATGCGATGCACCGCGTCGTGCCCGGGTGGCACGACGGTCAGACCGAAGAAGGCAAAGGCTGCGTCCCGCGCACCCACGGCGTTGGGGAACGGCGCCGGCTTGCCGAAGGCGCCTTGCAGGTGTCGGATGTCAACGATGTTGATGGGGCTGCCGGAGTCCGGCCCGACGACATCGACGATCGCGGCGACGGTGTCTTGGGTCAGCTCCCGGAGCAGGCCGAAGTGTTCGACCGCCGCCGCCGGGTCCGTCGGATCATTGCTGATCGACGCGAATTCGGTGTAGGGCATGCTTCGTACGGTGTCCGCCAGCGCGGGCGCGACCTGGCGCATCGAATCGATCAGCCGGGCCCCGACGGCATCGTCTCCGGCGAAGGAGACGCGTAGTGAGATTGTCAGCTGGCCCTGCATGAAGGGCGGAAGGCCGGGCAGGGGAGGCAGATTCAGCAGAGCCAGGCTCGTCGACAGCTCGTCGGGCGCTGTGGCCGTGAGCTCCCGGTAGGCGTCCAATACGTGGCGGGCGTGTCGGCCCGAGTAGAGGATGGATCCCGCGTAGAGCGTCGTCACGGGAAAGAGGGAGAACTCCATCGCCGTCACGACCCCGAAGTTGCCCTTGCCGCCCAGCAATGCGCCGAATAGGTCGGCTTCGGAGTGCGGGGACACCCGGCGCAACTGGCCGTCGCCGGTCACCACGTCGATGCGGGTGACATGGTCGGCGGCCCAACCGTATTTGCGTCCCATCGTCAGACTGGCGCCGCCACCGAGGGTGTAGCCGACGACGCCGACGCCGGGTGAGGATCCGGGCAGCGGAGCCAGTCCGTACTCGGCGGCGGCTTCCACCAGCGCCCCGAACCGCACGCCGGCGTCGACTCGCGCCAACCGGGTCTCGGCGTTGATCGCGATGCCGGACATCCTTCTCGTGGTGATCATCAGCGTGTCGCCGTCGGCGGCGAGCGATGGTCCGTGCCCGGTATTGAGGACGGCGATCTTGAGGCCATGGCGCGCCGCGAACGTCACCGCCGTCGACACGTCGCCGGCACTGGCCGCACCCACCACGACGGCGGGGCGATGCTGCACGGCCGTGTTGAAGACCGCCACTTCCTGCGTGTAGCCCAAGGTCCTCTCCGTCTCGACCGGACCCTGTACGGCAGCTTGCAGTTCAGAAAGTTTGTCGCCCCACTTCTCCACGGGTGGTCCTTTCAATAGGTACAGTGATACGGTATCACCATACCGATCTTTCGGATGGGCGATATGCGCTAGGTCACAAGGAAGAAGGGTGCGGGTGTATCGCGGATTGCGACGCGTGTGGCGCAGATCAGATCGGCATGGGAACGAATTTGCCGGAGCGATAGTCCGAAACCTCATCTCCTCAGCGGCGCTACTTGCCATCGCGGCGTGGCTCGCCTGCGCGCTGATCGGATCTGATGCAAGACCACCTACCGGCGTCGGCTACGAAGTGATAGCGCAAACCTCAACCGAGGGACGAACATTCGTCGTTCGCGATACCACGATTGCCCCCGGTGGTGCCATAGGTTGGCACTGGCATCCGGGCACCGTGATCGCGGTGGTGAAGCAAGGTACCTTGTACCACTACGGCAACGACTGCACCGTCGATGGCATCTACCGGCCGGGCGACTCGTTTATTGAGCTCAGTGGTCCGGCCCATGTGCACGATGGCCGCAATCGCGGAACGACTTCGGTAGTGCTCGAGCTGCTGCTGATCGATCCGGTGGGCACGTCACCCGCCGAGGCGGCTGACCCACCGCGAGCCTGCAGATGATCTGGACCGGCGGTGATTCACCCGACTCCGTAATCGATGATGCCCCGGATGATCTTTCCGTTGCGGAGGTCGTCGTAGGCGTCGTTGATCTCGTCGAGGCGATAGCGGCGGGTGATCATTTCGTCGAGCTGAAGCTGCCCGGTCTGATAGAGCCGGGCGAGGCGGGAGATGTCGGCCCTCGGGTTGCACGATCCGAATATCGTTCCGGCCAGCGTCTTGTTCATCAGGATGAAGTCCTGCAGGTCGATCTTGACCGACCGCGTGAGCTGTGACGTCATTCCGGTGAGCACGCACGTCCCGCCCTTGCGGGTGAGCTGCAGCGCGTCGCGGACGTCGGCGGCGGTGATCAGCGAAGGCGAGACCACGACGGCGTCGGCCATGACGCCGTAGGTCAAGTCCCGCACCATGTCCTGCGCCTCGGCGATCGTGGCCGCGCTGTGGGTGGCCCCGAACTGCAGCGCCGATTTCTGCTTGAACTCCACCGGGTCCACGGCGACGATCTGAGCGGCGCCGCTGATCCGCGCGCCCTGGATCGCGCCAGTCCCGATCCCGCCCGCACCGATGACCACGACGGTGTCCCCGCCGCGTACACCGGCACGGTTGGCGGCCGAACCATAGCCGGTCGGAATGGCGCATGACAGCAACGCGCTCGGAGCCAGCGGCAGGGTCGGCTCGATTTTCACCAGCGAATTCGTCGACACCACAGTGTGTTCGGCGAATGCCCCGACCTTCGCCAGATGCCCCAGTGGCCGGCCGTCGGCGGTGTGATGACGGAAGGTGCCGTCGGTGGGCATCCCCGGGGTGAGGGTGAAAGCGCCGACGTCGCAGATGTACTCCATGCCGGTCGCGCACCAGCGGCACTGCCCGCACACCGCGACGAACGACATCACCACGTGGTCGCCGGGCGCGAAATCCGTTACCCCCTCGCCTACTTGCCGCACGATGCCCGAGCCCTCGTGGCCGCCGATCGTGGGAAACATCGTCGGCAGGCCGAGCGATCGCATCACCTCGTTGGGCGCCGACATGTCGCCTTTGAGGATGTGGTCGTCGGAGTGGCACAGCCCGGCCGCCGCCATCTCGACCAGCACTTCGCCGGCCCGGGGTGGGTCGAGCTCGAATTCCTCGACCGACCACGGCCCGCCGACGTCGTGCAGGAGCGCTCCTCTAGTTTTCAAGCGGCCTCCTCATGCGACCGGGGAGAAGGTGACCGGAAGCTTGTTGGGGGAGCGGAAGGTGAGCCCGACGATCTTGGACTCCTGGCCGGTCCCGTCGTCGGCCACGAAGGTCAGATCCTTGACGCGATCGAACAGGCTGTTCAGCATCACCTGCGTCTCGAGGCGGGCGAGATGCATGCCGAGGCACATGTGGATGCCGCCGGCGAATGCGATGTGCGCCTGGCGCGGCCGGCGGATGTCGAAGGTATTCGGGTCGGTCCAGCGGCTCTCGTCGCGGTTGGCCGATCCCATGCACATGTCGATCTGCGCGTCGGCCGGGATTGTCTTGCCGCCGATCTCGACCTCTTCGGTCGTGGTCCGCATGACCATGGTCAGCGGGGTTTCATAGCGCAGGCCCTCCTCGATCGCCATCGGGATCAGCGATCGGTCCCGGTAGACGAGCGCCAGCTGCTCCGGGTGGGTCAGCAACAGGTAGAGCAGGTTGCCCGACGAGCGGTAGGTGGTCTCCAGCCCGGCCGGCAGCAGCAGCCGCAGGAACGCGATGATGGCCTCGTCGGAAAGCTTCTCGCCGTCGATCTCGGCGGCCACCAGGTCCCCGATGATGTCATCGGTGCGTTTGCGCCGCCGCTGCTCGACCTGATCGAGGAAGTAGCCGTGCAACTCCGCTGCGGCGTTGAGCCCGGCCACGATGTCGGTCGGGATGGAGATGAGGTCGAGGGACAACCGCCGGAAGAGGTCGAGGTCCTCAGGGGGCAGGCCGAGGAGCGTGGAGATGATCCGGGTGGGGAACTCGAACGTCACCGCCTTGACGAGGTCCGCCTGGCCGTCGTTCTTGATTTCGTCGACCAGTTGGTCGCATACCGGCCCGATGACCGACGGTTCCCAGCGTTCCAGCGCGGTGGCGCGGAAGGCCTTGGCCACCAGGTTGCGGTGGTCGTGGTGTTCCTTGCCGCCCATCGCCAGGATGGTGTGGCCCATCACCAAACCGATCGTCTCGTCGTACTTGTGGGAGCTGAAGATCCGGTCGTCGCGGAAGGCCTGAAACAGGGGGTCGTAACCGAACAGCACCCACTCGTCTTTCGGTCGCAGCTCTTCCGGCATCTGCGAGTGGTCGGCCAGGGCGCCGTGCCAAACCGGGTCCGTATGCCTCATGTACTCGAAGAACGGGTACGGGCTGGTTTCACCGGTGAAGTCGAGCGTGACGGGCTGGTTGGCGGGGTCGGTGCTGAGCGTCATTCAGCGCTCCTCCTGAGCAGCCGGTAAGCGGATTGGTACGCTGGGAATTTAGCTATCATAGTATAAATAGCAAGTAAGCCCAACGGGCTTGTCGTGGTTACCGTAACGGGCACAGTATTGATGCTGCGTGGCGTCGAAGGCGGTGATGCAAATGCCGGAGCGACGATTCGTGTGCGCACTGGACGACCTGCCGCCCGGCCAGATGAAGCTGGTCGACGTCGGCAAGTTCGGCGTCGGCGTGTACAACGTGCGGGGCGAGCTGTACGCGATCGTCAATTACTGCTCGCACGAGGGCGCCCCGCTTTGCCTGGGTCTGATCGGTGGCACCAATGAGTTCGCCCCGGACGAACCCGGCGGCCTGCGCCGTGTCCGCGACGGTCAAATTGTCCGATGCCCTTGGCACAACTGGGAATTCGACATCACCACCGGACAAAACCTCGCCGATCCGACGCGCCGCGTCCGTACCTACCCGGTTGACGTCACCGACGGGGAGGTGTTCTTGACCGCATGAGCCCCATGATCATCGACGCCAACGTGCAACCGCATTTCCGCTACAACGCGGAGATACGGCGCTATCTACCTGCCGCTCACCAGTTGCGGTCGATTCCCGACGTCGAACAGCAGTGGTACCAAGCGCCCGGCGGCGACTACCGGCAAGACCTCTACGGTGACCACTACCCGGGATCGGATCCCGAGACCGTCAGCCGGCACCTCTTCGAACGCGGTGTCGAGTACGCCATCCTCAACCCGCTGACCCGGGGCAACATCGCCGACTACCTGCTCAACAGCCGCATCTGTGCTGCGGTCAACGATTGGCTGCTCGACCGCTGGCTCGAGCCCGACCCCGCGGATCGGTTCCGGGGCACCATCCGCGTCAACCCGGAAGACCCCAGGGGCGCCGTCGCGGAGATCGAGCGGTTGGCCGACCACCCCAAGCTGGTACAGGTCGGCGTCCCGATGCAGTCGCGCGAACCGTACGGCAAACCGATGTTCGAGCCGATCTGGGAGGCCGCCGCCGCCCATGGGCTGCCGGTGGCGGTGCACATCAACGGCGGCAACGGCGTCGACTATCCGCCCACCTTCGCCGGACACGCCCACACCTATCCGGGCTATGCGGCGTTCATGCCGCTGAACTACTTCGTGCACCTGGCCACCCTCATCGTCGAGGGCGTGTTCGGCAGGCATCCCGGCCTCAAGTTCGTCTTCGCCGACGGCGGCTACGACATCCTCACCCCGTTGATCTGGCGGCTCGACACCTTCTGGGTTTCGATGCGGGATCAGACCCCGTGGGTGGACCGCTACCCGAGCGAATACCTGCCCGGCCACGTTCGGTTCTGCTCCTCGGCGTTCGACGGGCCGACCGATGCCACCGACACGCAGCGCTGGATTGAATTCACCGGGAAGTCCGACCTGCTGATGTATGGGTCGGCCTACCCCCACTGGTCCACCTCGCCACCCGAGAGCGTTGCCGACGGCCTCGACGCCGCGCAGCGAGACAAGGTGCTGTGGCGCAACGCCAGCGAGCTCTACGGATTGAAGGAGCGTGTCCGATGACGACGATCGAGCGGATCGACTCCGCAACGGGTCGAGAAGACGAAATAGCGGTCACCATCGTCGACACCGATGTGCACCCGCTGCCCGTCTCGACCGAGGTGCTCAAGTCATACGCGGCGGCCGAATGGGTGGACAAGATCTGGCCGACCGGCAACGCGGTCGCCCCGGTGCCGCATTTCTACGACACACCCGATTCGTACAAGACGATGTCGCTGCGACTGGACGCCGCCCCGCCCGACGGGGGCGTCGCGGGCAGCGACCCGGAATTCGCTGCGAAGCAGCTGCTGCTCGATGCCGGTGTCAGCATCGCGACCCTCGAGCCGATGTGCGACGCCCAGCTGCCGCAAGCCGAACACGCGCTGAAGTCCGCCTACAACGACTGGCTCGCCGACGTCTGGCTCGACAAGAACAACCGGCACGGCCGTTGGCGCGGATCGATCAGCGTCAGCGCGCAGACGCCCGAGCGCGCGGCGCGCGAGGTCGAGCGCTGGGCGGGCCACCCGTACATGGCCCAGGTGCTGATGACGCCCCAGACTCGTGGGATCCCCTTCGGCAACCCGCATTTCGACCCGCTGTACGAAGCCGCGGCCCGCAACGGATTCCCGGTGGCGACGCACCTGATGGGGCAGACGCCCTTCGAACTGATCCCGCTGTATCCGGTTGGCAATCCGGCACATTGGCACGACTTCTTCGCCTCCTGGCCGCTGCTGTACGTCTCGCACCTGATGAGCCTGGTGTTCGACGGCGCGTTCGACCGTCACCCCGACCTGCGGGTGGTGTTCGTCGAAGGCGGCTTCACCTGGGCCATGCCGGTCATGTCGCGGATGGACCGCATCTGGGAGGCCCGCCGCGGCGACCTGCCACACGTGCGCCGGCGCCCGTCGGATTATGTGCGCGAACATGTTCGGTTCACCACCCAGCCGCTGGAAGACACCGACACCGTGCAGTTCCGCGAGTACCTCGAGATGATGGACATGGGCGACAACCTGATGTTCTCGACGGACTACCCACACTGGAGCTACGACGCGCCGTCCTACGCGATCAACCGATTCCCGGCCGACCAGCGCGAGCGGATCATGCGCGGCAACGCGACCGCCCTCTACGGGCTGCCGGCGACGGTCAAGGCGCTTCCCGGGGAACGCTGAGTCGGGGCCCATGGCCGGGGCTCCGGCGACAAGCGCCTCGTCTTTCACCACACCTGATCACAGGTCTACCTTGAAGAGGGTTTCCGGCACGTCCCGCGCCGGGATCCGACGAGCCCGCATGGTGAGCCCGGAAGCTGAGAGGGTATGACACAAACGAATCTGACGCGCCCGCAGGGCCTTACCCGGATCGACCCCGTGCTCCGGGAGGCCGCCACCGCACTGGGCGTCGTCGAATTCCGCGCCGAGACGCTGCCCGCCGAACGCGAACACGCCGGCCGACTCGCCGCCGAGCGCGCCGCGGACGTCGACACCGCCGATGTCGCCATCGAGACCCGCACCATCGCCGGCCCGGGCGGCCACCAGCTGAATCTTCGTCTCTACCGGGGGCCCAACCTGGATCGGGCCGAGTCAGGCTCGCCGCTCGTCCTGTACGCCCACGGCGGAGCCTTCGTGACCGGAAATCTGGACACCGATCACGCGCAGTGCGTGGAGTTGGCCAGGGCAGGCGGTTGCCTGTTGATTTCGGTCGACTACCGGCTCGCCCCGGAGCACCCCTGCCCGGCGGCGTTGGACGACGTCGAGGCCGGCTTCTACTACGCCATCCGGAATTGCGCGGACCTGAACGTGGACGTCAACCGCATCGCGGTGATGGGCCGCGACGCGGGCGCGGCCCTGGTCGCGGGCCTGAGCCAGCGCATGTTCGATGACGAAGGCCCCCAGATCCTGGTGCAGATCCTGCACCAGCCGATGCTCGACTCCGACGCCACCCAGTCGCGGCGTGAGTTTCAGCGCACCCCGGGTCTCAACGGGCCTGCGGTGAGCCGGGCATGGGGGCACTACCTTGGGCACGCCAGCGCCAACGGTCAGCACGTGCCCGCGCACCGGGCGAACCTCGAGGGCCTACCGCCCACCTTCATCAGCTGTGCGGAGATCGATCCGTGCCGCGACGAGGCCATCGATTACGCGAACAGGCTGTTGCATGCCTACGTGCACACGGAATTGCACGTGATCGCAGCGGCATTCAATGGGTTCGACTCGATGGTTCCCGATTGGGTTGTTTCGCAGGAGAACCGGGCCCTGCACGCCCGCTCGCTGCGCCGTGTGTTCGCCATGTAGCGGTGCACTATCGAGGGGACTCCGGTAGCTCTTACCGTAGCGCCCGTTGCTAACATCGAAACGCCGGCGAATCCTCCACGAGAGGCAGCATGACGACACTCGACTCTCCCGAAAAGACGCTGTTCACCTCGACGACCCAAGCCTTCCTGGAAAAGGAAGCGCCGCTGCGCCGCGTGCGCGAGTTGCAGGCCGCGGGGGAGTCCTTCGATCCGGCTTGGTGGCTGCGCGCCGCGGAGCTCGGCTGGACCAGCCTGCTGGTGCCCGAGGAATTGGGCGGCGGCAGCATTACGGAGAGCGGTTTGGCGGATCTGGCGCTGGTCGCCGAACAGCTCGGGAAGACGGTGGCGCCGGGACCCTTGTATCCGGTTAGCGCCGTGCTGGCCGCGCTCGTCGGGTGCGCGGACCGGCAGCCCCACCTCGCGACCATCGATGCGTTGATGTCCGGCGAAACCGTGGCGTCGTGGGCGGTTTCGGAGCCCGGCCGCGGATGGGCGCCGCTGGACCCCTCGGTGACGGCCACCCCCACCGATTCCGGCTACCGGATTGACGGCACCAAGGACCGGGTCGAGGCGGGCGCGCAGAGCGCGGTGCTGCTGGTGGTGGCGCGTTGCGGTGACGAGGTGCGCCAGTTCCTGGTCCCGACCGATGCGCCCGGCGTCACGGTGGTCCCGCAGCAGTCAGTGGACATGGTCAAGCAATACGCCAGGGTGCGGTTCGACGGCGTGGTGGTGGAGCGATCCGCGGCCGTGGGCACCGCCGCCGAGACGGCCGCGCTCGTCGACCGGCAGGGCCAAATCGCCCAGGTCCTGCAGTGCGCCGAGGTGGTCGGGATCCTGCAGACAGTGTTCGACCTGACCGTGCAGTGGGCGCTGGATCGGCACACCTTCGGGCGCCCGTTGGCGTCCTATCAAGCCCTCAAGCACAAGTTCGCCGACATGAAGCTGTGGCTCGAAGCCTGCCGCGCGACTACGGCCGCGGCGGTCGCCGACGTCGCGGCGAACTCGCCAGAGGCGGGGCTGTCTGCCAGCATCGCCAAGTCCTACGTGGGTGAGATGGCCGGCCAGATCGTTCAGGCCTGCGTGCAGATGCACGGCGGCATCGGCGTCACCTGGGAACACGACCTGCACCTCTACTTGCGTCGGGTCACGTTGTACCGCTCCATGTTCGGGACGCCCGAGGAACACAACCTGCGGGTGTACGAGCACGAGAAGGCGGGGCGTTCGGACCCATGACGACCGAATCCGTTGCCGACTTCGCGGCCCGGGCCAGGGCATGGCTGGCGGACAATATGCCCCCCATCGATCCCGAGTCACCCCCGCCGGCCCCGCGCGACGACGAGCGATCCTGGCTTCGGGCTCGGGAACTCCAAAAGCGCTTGTACGAAGGAGGATTCGCGGGGATCTGCTTTCCCCGCGAGTACGGTGGACTCGGACTCGACTACGAGTATCAGAAGGCCTTCGACGCCGAATCCCTCACCTACGAAATGCCGCTGATCCTCAACACCCCCACGTTCACCATCTGCTGTGCCACACTGCTCGACACCGGCAGCGAGGAGCAAAAGAAGCGCCACATCGCCGCGGCGCTGCGCGGTGACGAAGTGCTGGTTCAGTTGCTGTCCGAGCCCAGCGGCGGGTCCGACCTGGCCGGCGTCATCACCCGGGCCGAAAGTCAGGGCGACCGCTGGATACTCAACGGCGCCAAGACGTGGAGCACCAGCGCGTTCGCCGCCGACTACGGGCTGTGTCTGGCCCGCACCAATTGGGACGTCCCCAAGCACGAGGGCTTGACCATGTTCCTGGTGCCCATCGCGCACCCGGGAATCACCTTGCGCCGCATCACGATGCTGAGCGGTTCCACCGAATTCTGCGAGGAGTTCCTCGACGGGGTGGACGTCGGCGACGACGCCGTCGTCGGCGAGGTCGACGGCGGCTGGGCCGTGGCGTCGAGGCAGCTGTACCACGAGCGCCGGGCGGTGGGGCAGGGGTCCGAGTTCGCCAGCGGCAGCGGCAGCGAGGGCGGCCACACGATTCCCGTCGACTACGTGAGCCTGATCGAAAAGACGGGCCAGGCCGGTAACGAACGCGTCGAGCAGTTGGCCGGCCGCGCGCTGGTGCAGCGCGCGGTGGCCGAGCAGCTGATCGGCCACGTGTACCGCAGCGTCCGGGACGGCACCCTGCCGCCGGCCGGCGGCACACTCATCAGGCTGTTCCACGCCGAGACGGTGTTCGTGAACGTCGACACCGCCATGGCGATCGCCGGCAGCGCCGGCGTTGTCGGGGAACCCGGCGAAGGCCTGGAAACCGGGCTGCGCTACCTGTCCCGCCAGACCGTGGCGATGGGCGGTGGCACCACGGAGATGGCCCGCAACGTCATCGGCGAGCGGGTGCTGGGGTTCCCGCGGGAGTTCGCTGCCGACCGCGGTGTGCCGTTCAAGCAGGTGCGGCACGGCCAGCGGTCCGACCGCACCTAGCCCTCCGCGACGAGATTCTCGGCGAGCCCTCCGGCGACGGGGAGCTGCACCAGCGACAAGACATGGTGCGCGGGGCTTCCCGGCGGGGCCACCAGAACGTACTCGCTGCCCTGCCGCTGCGCGCGGTCGCGGGCGGCGGCCAGCGCGCTGACACCGGCCGACCCGAGGTGGGTCACGGCGCTGAGATCGATCGTCAACGGCGCTACGCCGGAACGGCTTTCGACCGCGATCTGTCGATCCAGCGTGGATGCCGTGGTGGAGTCCACGTCGCCGCTGACCGCGATGCGGCCCGGTTCGGTGACCAAGGAGACGAACTCGGAGTCGACCGACTTCGGCCGATCTCCCCGGCTGACAAGCGTGTCGGTGACGAAATTGGCCGGTCGCGACAGGCGGTGCGTCAAGCTGGCGGTGGTGCCGCCGGGCCCGTGACTGACGTGCGCGTGGGACACCAGGGCCTCGGCCATGGCAAGGCCGCGGCCGCGGCCTTGCTCGCCTTCCCGGTGATCCTTCCACTGTCCATGGTCGATGACCGACGCGTGCAGGCTGCCGTCCCCCGCCAGCGACGCTTCCACGACGACTCCGTCGGGAACCTCTGTCGCATAACCGTGTTCGACCGCATTCTCGACGAACTCCGAAATCGCGTGCACGATGTCCGAAATGTCCTCGGCCGCGGCGCCTACGTCGGACAGCCACTGACGCAGCCGGGAGCGCACGGTGCGTGCGGCGTGGATCGTGGCGTCCAGCGTCATCTGCAGAGGCGGCGGGGGCATGCGCCGTTGCGCCGCAAGTAGCGTGATGTCGTCGTTGTACCCGGTCGACCGCAACAGCAGTTCCAAAGTCTCCGAACATATCCGGTCGATGGGCCGCGCCGACGACTCGATGACGAACCCGCCCTGACCGCCGGCGATGTTCGCGGCCAGGTCGGCGAATTCGGCGGTGCTGGCCATCAGCGGCCGGCCGGGGCGTTCGATCAGGCCATCGGTGTAGAGCATGACCGCGTCGCCCACGTCGAGGAACTCCGTGCGCACCGGGAAACCCGTGTCGCTGCCGAGCGGGCCGCCGCCGGACGGCTCGAGGTAGCGCGCGTCGGCCTCCGCCTTGACCAGCAATGGCGGAGGGTGCCCGGCGGTGCAGTACTGGAATTCGCCGGTGCCGAAGTCGAGCGACCCCACGCACACGGTGGCCGACCTGGACCCGGGCACATGCTCGTGGAAGCGGTCGACGGCCGCCAGCGCCTCGGCGACCGGATACCCCGCCAGGAGCTGCATCCGCAGCGCGGTGCGCAACTGCGACATGACCGCGGCCGCCTCGACGCCATGGCCGACGACGTCGCCGACGATGAGAACCAGTCGATCCCCAAGGGGGATCGCATCGAACCAGTCGCCGCCGGCGGCGGTGTCCTGCGCGGCGACCAGGTACTCGGCGGCCACGTCCGCGCCGGGAACGACGGGCACCGACGGGGCCAGCAGCGCCTGCTGCATGACGGTGGCCGAGTCGCGGACGTTGCGGTACCGCTCGGACAACTCCGCCATGCGGGACTCGGCGGCCAGTCGCGCCTGCACCCGGTCGGTGACGTCGACGAAGGCGAGTTGCACCCCCTCGATCGAGCCGTCGTCGGCGCGCCGCGCGGTGACGATGAAGTCGAAGAAGTGTTCCTGCGCCGTCCCGGAGCCCTCGAAGTCCGCCTGCACGCGCCACTCGGTTCCCGACTGGGGTTCGCCCGTTTGATACACCCGGTCGAACATCTGCAGGATTTGCTGACTCTCCAGCTCCGGATAGACCTCGCGCACCAGGAGCCCGATGCTGTCGACCGGGGGACTCAGGGCCCGGTAGGCGGCGTTGACCGCGACGAATCGGTGGTCGGGCCCCTCCAGGCCGACCAACAGCGCGGGGACATTCTCGAAAATGCGGCGCACGTCGTCGGCCGCACCCACGGTCTTGTCCCAGTTTGTCTGGGCCGCCATCGGCCGTCCCTCCTACGGACCCTTCCTCGGACCGAGTCCCGCAAGCTGGCCCAAAAGCGCTGAGCACTGGCCAGGCACAGACATCAAGACTAGCAATGGCGGCCCCGTGCCCGGTGCAACGGTTTTCCTAGCGTGGCGTGCGGCTCTTCGGTGTCCCGGCGCGGGTCGAGTAATTTAAACCAGGTTTGTTTGTATTTACTCGGCGCGGGTATCACGCGCCCATGGTCAATGTCGGCCCAGGGCGGTTGATCTCGCTCTGGCGAAGCATCTGGTCCTCATCGGTGCTCACCTTCAATGGTTGGGTCGCCTTCAACCTGCCGCGGACGGTGACCGCGCTGGGCGCTGCCCTGCTGGGCGGCCTGGTGGCCCTGCATGCCTACGTCTTCGCCACGCTTTCGCCGGCGCCCTGGTACTTCGCCGTCTACGCGGGCCTGGTGGTGATCGGTTGCCTGTCGGCGATGACGGCGATGGTGTTCGCCCTCAAACCGCGTGTGCCTGCGGCGGGCTGGTACCTCGGGAGTCTGCTCTGCCTGGCCTTTCTCGCCGTCTACCTGATCAGCCGATGGGTCACCCTCGGCGGGCTGGACGCGGTGACGGGCCGATGGGACTTCACCCCGGGCACATTCGCTTTCGCGCTCGCCGCAGCCTTCGTTGCGGTGCACGCGACCGTGCTCTCGGGAGTCAACGTGGCCTACCCGCAACGGCAACAGTGGTACGACTGACTGGAGCTCAGGCATGACGACGCTCGACTATCCGGTGTGGCTGCGGGTCGACCATTGGCTCAACGTCTTGTTCGTCACGCTGATCATCCGCAGCGGCATCGAGATCCTCAGCACCCACCCCAAGTTGTATTGGCACGACGACAGCAAACCGGGCAGCGAATGGGCGCGTTTCACCCGCAAAGTCATGCCGCGGCACCGGCTATACGACACCCTCGACGAAGAAGAGTCCTACAGCTCACTGGTCGCGCTTCCCGGTCACAACAAATTGGGCATGGGACGCCATTGGCACTTCTTCTCGGTGATCGGCTGGATTCTGCTCGGACTGTCGTACTACGTCCTGCTTTTCGCGACCGGTCAATGGCACCGGTACTGGCCCTATTCATGGTCGATCTTTCCCGAAGCCGTCGACGACATCGTCACCTACCTGTCCTTCAACCTGCCGCCGCTGTTGCCCGGCGAGCCGTTGGACGCCATTCAGAAGCTGACCTATGCCGGCGTCGTTTTCCTCCTGGCGCCATTCCAAATCCTGACCGGGGCGGCGCAGTCACCGGCGATCGAGGCGCGCTTTCCGTGGTACGTGCGGATGTGGGGCGGCCGGCAGTGGGCGCGGAGCCTGCATTTCCTGGGATTGCTGGCCTTCGTCGTCTTCATCGTCATCCATCTCTCGATGATCTTCTTTTGGGGCTGGGGTCAACTGACGGCGTCGATGATCTTCGGATCCGTGCGCAACGTGTACTGGGCCACCGCGCTGTCGTTCGTCATCATCGGAGCGATCATCGCCGTCCACATCGCGGCCACGAAGTGGAGCCTCCGCAATCCCACCCAAGTGCAAAGCGTCCTCGGCGGCGTGGTCACCCGGGTTCGGCTGCTCCTGCTGCGCCCGCTGAATTCGCGGCAGGACTACCCGGCCCGCAAGCTGACCGAAGATCACCGAGTGAACGGAAAGCCGCCCGCCAGTACCGAATACAAGGTGATGGCGGTCCACAATTTCGTCGATTGGCGGCTAGCGGTCGGCGGCCTCGTGGAGAATCCGGTGACCCTCGACCTGGCCGCGCTGCGGGCGCTCGCCGAGCGGCAGACGCAGCGGACGATGCACAACTGTGTGCAGGGTTGGACCAGTATCGGCGAGTGGAGCGGGATCTCGCTGGCTGCACTGGCGGATCTCGTTAAGCCGTTGCCGCAGGCCAAATACATCTGCTTTCTCAGCATGCAGGACACCGGGCGTGACGAACCGGCGGCAGAGACTCCCGGGGGCCAGTTCTACGAGGTGATGGACCTCGAATTGGCCTACAAGCCGCAGACACTGCTGGCATACGAGATGAACGGCCGGCCGTTGCCCATCAAGCACGGCGCCCCTCTGCGGTTGCGGGTGGAGACACAGGTGGGATTCAAGATGGTCAAGTGGATCAACGGGATCGAGTTCATCAACGACTATTCCGGCATCGGTCACGGCCTGGGTGGCTGGCGCGAGGACCACGTGCACTACGACAAGGACGTGGAGATCTGAGGTGACCGACCACGACCCGACGGTGCGGCCGGAGCTCATCGAGCTGAATTCGGCTGCGCGGCATCGCGTGCTGGAATGCATCGACGCCAAGGGTGGCCACTGCGAGCGGTGCGGTGGCACCGCCTTCGACGTCGGCCGCGCGCTATACCTCGGATTCCTGTTCTTGAACGAGGACGAGGATGCCTACATGGTGGCGCTGACATGTCGCAATCCGGAGTGTGCCAAACCGCGCACCGGGATCGTGTTGCCGGACAAGGAGTTTCTCAGCTACGGCGCATCGGGGAACGCGACCGCATCCTGAGACGACGATGCGTCTTCGTCGTCGCGGCCCTGTCGTCCGATAGGACGGGGCGCGGAAGTCCCAACCGCTCGGCACTTTCGGAGACCCTGCGGAGGTCAGCGCACAGCGACTCGAATCGGTGCCGGTCCGCATCATCGAGCAGACCGAGGGAGCTGTAGTGGACCAGTCGGGGCAGCCGGCCCGCCAGCACAGCGCCCCACCGGACGCTGAAGTCGTAGACCTCGCCGTCCTCGACCAGATCCTTTCGTCCCAGCGCTTCGAGTGCCTGAATCTGGGCGGCGAGTAGTTCGACATCGGCGTCGATGGTCACCGGCGCCCGGCCTTCCGATGCCACACTCATCTGTCCTCCCATCGTCGCGGCCGCCGAACGTGCGCCAGTCTGGCGAATACCCAGCGACAGTCGTTTACACGCGGCGTCCGCGGGTACTGCCGGTCGCGGGGCGGTCCCCGGACCGCAACGACCATGCGCGCAAGGAGGACTGCCATGAGTGAGCCCGGCGGGATCATCGAACTTTGGGCTAAGGGCCTCGGTGTCGATCGTCAACGCGCCCTGGTCCTCGCCCGGCGCGGCCGCGTCTCGTAATTGCAGTGCGAGCAGGCGGCGGCGATGAGTGACCTACTGCTGCAGTTCTACAGCGGGTGGCGGCCAGCGGCCTGCGCGGCACTCAAGGCGCTCGCGTTATTCGTCACCGCCGCAGCCGCTTTCCGGCTCATGCTGCGGCGCACGATCGCTGAGTTCACGCCGTTCGATTGGGTCACCGCAGTCGCCGTCGGCGCCATCGTCGGGCGCACCGCGACGGCGGCCGACACTTCGTGGCTTACCGGGGTCGCCGCCCTGCTCACCCTGATCGGCGCCCACGACCTCGTTGCGCGGCTGCGCTTCAAGCCCTGGGTGCGCCGCCTCGTGGATCCACCGGTTCGGGTGCTGATCAGCGACGGCGAAGTGGACGAAAAGAACCTCAAGCGCTGCAGGCTAACTCGGGGAGACCTGGACGCGATACTGCGCCAACACGGTCACCGAACGCCCGCCCACGTCCGCCTCGCCTTATTCGAAACCAAGGGTGTGGTTTCCGTCATCGCCGACGGCGATTCCGCCGAGTGACCGATCAGGCCGAGACGGGCTTCTTCGCCGGTGCGGAGACCTTCATCAGCTTCATCAGGTTGCCACCCATGATCTTGGCGATGTCCGCCTCGTCGAAGTCGGTCAGCTCGTCGACGAAGGAGATGGGGTCCTTCAGGCCTTCGGGGTGCGGCCAGTCGGAGCCGAACAACACCCGGTCGGTGCCCACCATCTTGACGATCTCGGTGAACCGGTCCTCCCAGAACGGGGTGATGTAGACGCAACGCTTGAACGCCTCGATCGGGTTCTCGCTGAACGACTGCGGCATCTTCTTGTAGACGCCCTTGAGGCCCTTGAACAGGTCCGGCACCCAGTCGGCGCCGTTCTCGATCGACAGGATCCGCAGCTCGGGGTTGCGGGACAGCGCGCCGTGACACACCAGCGCACCCATGGCGTCGATGATCGGCCGGTGACCCATCACGAGGCTGCGGAACGGGGTCGGCTTGAACGGCAGGAACTCGTCGCCGGGCTCCCACACGTTCGCGAACTCCGAATAGCCGCTGTCCGAGGCGTGCATCGAGACGGGGATCTCGGCCTTGATGCAGGCCTGCCAGAACGGGTCGAACTCCTCGAGCCCGAACGACCGGCTGCCCTTGTAGCCGGGCACGGGCGCCGGGCGCACCAGGACGGTACGGGCGCCGCGCTCGAGGCACCATTCGAGTTCTTCGAGCGCGCGCTCGACGATCGGCAGCGTGATCACCGGGGTGGCGAAGATGCGGTCCTGGTAGTTGAACGACCACTGCTCGTACATCCATTGGTTCAGCGCGTGGATGACGTCGTGGGTCATCTCGGGGTCGTCCTTCATGCGCTCCTCGACGAGGCTGGCCAGCGTCGGGAACATCAGGGCGTAGTCGATGCCCAGCTCGTCCATGACCTCCAGCCGCGCGCCGGGCTCGCGGAAGGCGGGGATGGCCTTCATCGGCTCGCCGAGGATCTCGCGATAGCTCTTGCCCTGCGCGCCGTTGCGGAAGTAATCCTCCTGGGCGCCCGGCTTGGCGACGACCTCGAACGTCGGGTTGGGGATGTACTCGCTGATGTGGCCGCGAACCACGATCTTGGTGCGGCCACGCACCTGGACGTAGTCGATGACGCGTTTGCGGTTCTCCGGCAGGAACTTGGTCAGGGCCTCCTGCGGCTCGTACATGTGGTTGTCGGCGTCGAACACGGGGAAGGAAAGTTCGCGAGACGGCATGGCGATCTCCTCGGGGCAAATCTGGGGTTCTCAGTAGGTGGTAATGACGTTACCACTCATGAGGGCCTTGCGTGTAGCGCCCATTGGGCCCGGTCGTCGCCGGCGTGACGCCCGATGACGCCGGCTAGGTGCCCGGCCAGGTGGGGATCTCCGGTGTTTTTCCGTCGATGACGGCGAAGTTCACGGTCGCCGTCGCGAGGAGCTCGTCGTCCGCCTCGCCGTAGATGTCGACCTGCATCACCATCGCCCGCCGGCCGGATCGCAGCATCCGGGGCACCGCGAACGCCAAGCCCTGCCGGATCGGGCGAAGGTAGCGAACGAAGAGGTCCGCCGTGGTCATCGTGGTGCCCGGCGTCAGGTATTCGAGGCCGAACTGCCCGCCTGCCACGTCGACGAGCGTCGCGATCAGGCCGCCCTGCAACGCGCCCGAGGTGTTGACGACGGCGGGACTGACCGGCATCGTCATCGCGAATTCACCGTCGCGGGTTCCCGGCCGCAGGCCGATCTGGGCGAACAGCTCGGACAGCGACAGCTGGTTCGACTCCTCGCTGTCCCGGATGCCCAGGGCGCGACTGCAGAACTCGTAGAGGTGCCCGACGTCGACCGGCGTCCCGTTCAATTCCGCACCCAGCCAATGCAATCGCTGCGCGCCCATCACCGTCTGCATCACGATGGCGGCCGACGCCGCGACGTCCAGTCCCGGGTTGAACACGCCCTCGGTGATGCCCTGCCCCACGATGTCGCGGATCAGGCGATGCAAAGGGGAGAGGACCCGCGCGTAATCGCGGGGGCGGGTCTCGGCCAGGTGCTGGTTATAGAGGGTCAAGGCGCGATTGAGGCTGTCTTGTGTGCTTGATTCCGGTTGCTGGCTGATGCGGTCGATCACCAGCTTGAGCGCCGCGGTGCTGTCCAGCCCCTCGGTCTCGGCGCGCCAGGCCTGGACCGATTGGGCGATGGTCCGGTCGAACAGTGCCAGCAGCAATTCGTCCTTGCTGCTGAAATGCTGGTAGAAGGCGCGCAGCGACGTCTTGGACCGGCCGACGACCTCCTGCACCGTGAAGTCGGTGCGGCCGGTTTCGCCCAAGATTTCGACGGCCGTCTTGATGAAGCGGTCGCCGCGGGTCACTTCGCCGTCGTCGCCAAGGTCGGCCATGAGCGCTTCGTCCCCTTCCTCGGCGCGCTGCTCGCGCTATGAGAATGAGGTTACCGCGCCTCCCGGCCGATGTGCGCTCACGCCCTGGGGCAGAAGATTCCGAGTATCTGCTGGCAGTTGTCTTTGTTGATGAGGGCCGGCGGTGGTGGCGGCTTCGGCGGCGGGTTGTCCCCGTCCCAGATCATGCTCGAGACGTTGCCCATCCCGGGCCAGAGGTAGTAGTAGGTGTGGCACACGTTCATGTCCCAGCCCCGAAAAGGGTCGGTGACGTGGTTGCCGGTGGCCGGCAGGGGTTGCCCCGGGCACCATTGATGCGCAGGGCCCCAATCCGGATTGTCGGCCTGGGCGGGGCCCGCGGCGAGCCCGGTCGCGGTGACCGCCAGGCCACCCGAAAGCAGTGCGCCGGCGATGAGCTTCTTCAGGGTGCGGATGGTGTCCACGACGTTCCTTTCGCTTGATTGGCGAAAGTCTTGCCTCCGGTTCCGGTTACCGATCCCAATTACGGCGCAACAATGTCGACACGGTCGGCGTCCCGGACAGGCCCTAATGTTGTGACCGTGTTGACAAAACCGCTGACCGCCGCGGCGGCCGTGCTGGCCGCATGCACGCCGACGTTCGCCCCGCCGGCCGCCGCCGACCAGGACAACTACGTGGCCTTCCTGTCGCCGTCGCGCAACATCAGCTGCGAGATCGACTACCAGCGCCACGGCATCCCCGACGAGGCGTTCTGCTTCAGCATCTCCCCGCCGCAGTCGGTGACCATGGACCCCGCCGGCGTCCTGTCCCGCTGCACCGGCGAAAGCTGTCTGGCCAACCCGCCGGAAGGCACGCCGAGCCTCGGCTACGGGAAGACGGCTGGAGCCGGGCCGTTCAGCTGCCGGTCGGAGACGGACGGCGTGACGTGCACTGTGAGCTCGGGTCGCGGCTTCACCATATCCAACGCAGGGATTGCCGCCGTAGGCTGACTTTGGCCTTCAGCCGCCACGGGCCTCGATCATCGCCGAGCGATTCACCTTGGTCGCCGCGGTGCGGGGAATCGCGTCGACGAACTCCACGGTCTTGGGCGCCTTGTAGTGGGCGAGCCGGCTCTTCGCGTACTCGATCACCTGTTCTTCGCTGAGCACCGCGCCGTCGGCCGGCTGCA
Organism: Mycobacterium sp. E1715; assembly: GCF_001667625.1. Lineage (NCBI taxonomy): Bacteria > Bacillati > Actinomycetota > Actinomycetes > Mycobacteriales > Mycobacteriaceae > Mycobacterium > Mycobacterium sp. E1715. Next base: position 4,757 of record NZ_LZJJ01000233.1, on the reverse strand, counting down.
CCACCGCGTGCACCCGGCGACCCCACTGCGGGTCGGTGAGTCCGATGACGACGACGTCGGCGATGTCGGGATGACCCGCCAGAGCCGACTCTACTTCCGCCGGAAAGACATTGGCACCGCCGGTGATGATCATGTCGACGCGGCGGTCGACGATGTAGAGATAACCGTCCTCGTCCAGGTAGCCGATGTCGCCGGCGGAGCGAAAGCCGTCTTCGGTGGTCGGTAGCGGCGCCGCGCCGCCGATATAGCGCGACCCCGCGCTCATCGGTGCGCGCAGGTAGATCTCGCCGTGTTCGCCGGGCCCGAGCGGTTTCGTTCCGGCGTCGAGAATCCGGATCTCGGTTTCCCGGAAACCGCGGCCGACGCTACCCGGGTGGGCGAGCCACTCGTCGCCCCGCAATGCGGTGAGCCCGAGGTTCTCGGTCATGCCGTACGCCGACACGATCTGCTGCGGGCTCAGCAGTTCGAACCAGGTGTGCATGAGCGACGGCGGCATGACAGCGGCGCCCTGCAGAATGAACACGATGCTGGACAAGTCGCGCTCCCGGACGTCGGGCCGGGCCGCTATGCGCGCCAGCATTGTGGGCGTGGCCGTGAAATTGGTGATCCGGAAGCGTTCGATGACATCCAAAGCCAGGGCAGCATCGAACTTTTCGAGTATCACCAGATGGTCGCCGGCCAGCAGGAAGAAGAAGGTGGCGAACCCGTTGGTGTGGTACATCGGCGCGGGCACCATGATGGTCTGCGGCTGGGCGACGGGCGTCCAGTTCGACAGGAAGGGCTCGCCGTGTTGGGGGGTCCACAGCGAGGGCGCCAGGCTCAGGATGACTTTCGGTATGCCGGTCGACCCGCTGCTGCAGATGCCGTTGGCGTTGGGGGAGATGGCGTCGGGCAGAGCCTCAGCGGACTCGGCACCGGCCTGGGCATCCAGGCGCCAGCGGCTCACCTCGTCGACGACGACGGCGGGATCGATCACCTCGCGTACCCGATCGCGCTCCCATTCGGGCAGGTCCCAGTGCATGGGAACTGGAACGGCGCCGATCTTCCAGCAGCCCAGTGTGGCCAGGACCAGGTGTATCGAGTTCGGGATCGCCAGGGCGACAAGGGAACCGGTTCCGGCACCTTTTGCGGAAAGCGCGCGGCCCCATTGGTTGGCGCGCGCGTCCAGCTCACCGAACGTCAGCGACTTCGTGGTGCCGTCGAGGGCGACGATGGTTACGCCCGTGTCGTCGCCGCGCTCCTCGGCGAGCTCGGAAAGCTTGGCGCCGAACGGGATTCCGTCCGCTAACGGGTTGGCCGCCCCTTCGGCCGCGATCGGTTCGGTGGCGCTCACGCCGATACCGGCCCGCTGAACAGTGTCTCCAACGAGCCATCCGGGACACCGGGAATCAGTCGCAACGCGAGCGCCTCGGCGCCCAGCGGCAAACGGATCAGCGGTTGCGTGTGACGGTCGAGCACGCTGACGTCGGACTCATCGCAGAAACCCAAGGCGCCGAGCAGCTGATGGGAGGTGCGCAGCACCTGACGCGCGGTGTCGGATGCCTTGAGCCGCAGGACGAGTGCATCAGCCGAGCGGACCGGCAGCGGTAGCGACTCCGGCCGGCAGACGGTGTATTTGGCCAACTCGTGCAGCCCGCGCACGGCGACGGCGGCCTCCGCGACGGCGAACCTGACCGCCTGGAAATCGGCCAGCGGCTTACCGAACTGCACGCGGGCGCGCACATGATCGGTGACGATGTGCAGCGCCTGCTGAACGGATCCCAGAATCCGCCATGATCCCAGCACGAGATGAAGGTTAATGTCGTCGGCGGGGACGATTCCATCGGGTGCGCCGAGGGAAGCGGGCACCAGGAACGGGCCGAGTTTGGCGCTGGTCCGCGACGCCGGCTCCGGGGGGTAGCGGTTGCCGTCCAGGTCGGCGGCGATCCAGTCGCCCGGTAGGTCGCCGTGGTCGATGCGCGGCGCCTCGGGGTTGACCAGGGCCAGGCGGGCGCCGTCGATCGCGAGCAGCTCCTCGACGAGGGGATAGGGCAACACCATCGCGCCGGCGGCCCGGCACAGCACGGCGGCGGCCAGCAGGTCGTCGGGTGCCGACCGCACATCGAGCTCGAACGCACCGACCTCGGTGAGGGCCGCGCGCGCCGCGTCCCGGATGGTGTCGTCGGTCTCGGCGCGCAACGCCGCCTGCGGGCCGCCCAGCCGGGCGAACCGCTTGGCCGCGACCGCGGCGAAGTCGCTGATGTCTTGTGGCAGATCAGTTTTCACCGGTGCTCTCCCAACACGTCGCGGGCCACCAACATCTTCTGCACTTCGATGGTGCCCGACGCCACGGTGGCGGCCTGTGCGTACCGCCAATGGTCTTCGATTGCCCCGTGCAGCGCGGCGCCGCTGCCACTGTCCAGCGCTATCGGGCCCAGCACGTCGAAGAGCAGCTCGGCGACCTGCTGGTCGCACGTCGTGGTGGCGATGCGGGCGGCACTGGCCGCGGCGCCCGCCGCCGGGTCGTCCTGCAACGACACCGCCCGGTAAGCCAGCAACCGGGCCACCCGAAGATCGACGAGCGCCCGGACCCAGCGGGAGCGGAGCGACTCGGGCAGCGTGGACCAGTCGTCCCCGAGCTGGGTGCTCATCCGGTCGAGCAATGATTCGCAGCGCGCGTAGCGGGCGATGCCGACGCGCTCGAATGCCAGCGCCTCGCGCATGACCCGCCAGCCGTCGCCGACCTCGCCGAGGACGTCGCCGGGAAGCGCCTGCACGTCGTCGAGGAACATCTCGTTGAGGTGATGTGGTCCCAGCATCGACCCGATCGGCCGGACGGTAAAGCCGGGGCGGTCCATCGGAATCAGAAAGAGGGTGAGCCGCTTGGGCTTTGGCGCCTCGGGATCGGTGCACGCCGCCAGCACACACCAGGATGCCATCAGCGCATAGGACGTCCACACCTTCTGGCCGGTGATGCGCCAACCGTCCCCGTCCGGCACGGCGCGGGTGCGCAACGAGGCGAGGTCGGTACCGGCCTCGGGCTCGGAGAAGCCCTGGCACCAGATCACATCTCCCGCGGCGATGGCCGCCAGGTGCCTGGCCTTCTGTTCGGCCGTGCCGTAGCGCATCAACGCCGGGCCGACCCAGTTGACCCCCATGTACTGGGGACCACGTGGTTCGTGCTGGGCCCACATCTCCTCGCGCAGCACCGTCTGCTGCCAGACCGAACCCCCGCCGCCGCCATGCTCTTTCGGCCAGGCCAGCGCCAGCAGTCCCTCGGCCGCCAGCAGTTTGCAGAAGGTCTCGGTGGTGGCCAGATCCCGGGGGTTCTCGGTGCAGGCGCCCAAGAAGTCGGCGGGGATGTGGTTGGCCACGAGCTCGCGCAGGTGATTCCGCAGTTGTGCGGCGTCGTCGCCGAGGTCGTAATCCATCGTTGTCATCCCTTCGGCAGCCCGAGCACCCGCTCGGCGATGATGTTGCGCTGGACCTCCGATGTCCCGCCGTAGATGGTCGCGGCAAGCGCGTCCTGGCGTTCGAAGAGCAGATCCGGGTCGCTCAGCGATTGCGTTCCTTGCGCAGCCGCGGCGAGATCCCAAACACGCTGCAAGGTAACGGATCCGAGCAGTTTCATGGAGTCGGCCTCGGGGCTCGGTCGTCCGGCGAGTTCGTTGCCCAGGGCGCGGTACCCGGTGGCCCGCAACGCCTCGGCGTCGGCGAGCAGGGAACCGAGTTCCGCGCAGATGTCCGCGGTCGGCTGCGCGTTGCGCACCGACTCGAGCCCTCGCTTGATCTCGACCCAGTTCATGATCCAGATCATCTGGCGTTCATGGTGCAGCGACGACAGGGCGACGTTCCACCCGCCGTGCAATGGACCCAGCAGGTTGTCCGCAGGCACCTCGACGTCGTCGAGGAAGACCTCGCAGAACGTCTCGTCGGAGATCGACGCCATCCGGATGGGCTCGATCCGCACCCCGGGCGAGTGCAGATCGAGAATCAGGCAGGAAATCCCGCGGTGTTTCGGGGCTTCCGGGTCGGTGCGGGCATACAGTGTGCACCACCGCGATTCATGGGCTTGGGTGGTCCAGATCTTGTGGCCGTTAACCCGGAAGCTGTCCCCATCGCGTTCGGCGCGTGTGCGCAGACCGGCGAAATCCGACCCGGCCTCCGGTTCGGACATGCCCAGCGCCCACCATTCCTCACCGCGCAGCAGCGGGACGAGCAACCGCTCGATCTGCGCCGGGGTGCCGAACTGGCGGATGCCGGGCGCGGCCACGTTGGGACCCGCGATGTTCGGCAGCTTGGGCGCCGAGCGCATCGCCGCCTCGAGCCGAACCTCCATCGCGTCGCGCAGGCCCAGCGATCGACCGCCGTGTTCTTTCGGCCAGGTCGGCTGAATCCATCCGGCCTCGAAGGCCGCCCGCTGGTAATCACGCCGCAGCGGCAGATCCCAGCGGTACTCGCGGTAGTTTTCGTAATAGTCGTTCGGCAGGAAGTCCGTCAGCCAGGCGCCGAATTCTTCGACCACCCCGGTCATGCCGCGCCGCCCGCGAAACGGCGTCCCACTTCGTGGTACAGGGCGCGGCTGTCGCCCAGCATCGCGGCGGCCTGCCATGCGTGCCGGACGTAGAGGTGGGCGTCGTGCTCCCAGGTCTGCCCGAGCGCCCCGTGCACCTGCACCGCGGTTCTCGCGCAGGTGGCCGCCGCATCGCCGGCCGCCGCCTTGGCGAGCGCCGCGGTGGTCCACGCTTCCGCGGGCGCCGTGGTCGGGTCGCCCAGCC
>NZ_LZJJ01000232.1:0-817 GCF_001667625.1 Mycobacterium sp. E1715 | reverse complement strand
CAGCCTGGAGTCGCTGAAGAACGTCTACTCGACCCTGCAGCGCCAGATCGGGTACGAGACCGTCAAGGGCGACGCCAGCCTCGCGTGGATGCTGCTGGGGGCGGTCGCGTTGGCCGGCGCGATCCTGGCCGGCCTGTTCCTGAACCGCCGGCTGCCGTCCTGACGATCAGACCGGCAGCCGCCGGTTGATCAGCAGCGCCAGCGCCGTCGCGATCAAGGCGGTGATCACGCCCAGGCGCAGCCACCCGGCGCTGCCCGGCCCGGCCACGGTGCGATAGCCGATGTCCTTCTCGATGGCGTCGCCCTTGACGGTCTCGTACCCGATCTGGCGCTGCAGGGTCGAGTAGACGTTCTTCAGCGACTCCAGGCTGTCGGCATGGAACGCCTGGCCGTCGGTGATCTCGCAGATCTTCTGCAGCGTCTGGTCGTCTACGGGAACCGGGATGGTGGCGCCCTCGTACTCGACGGTGCCGTACGGCGTCCCGAAGGAGATGGTCGAGATCTGCACGCCCGCGGCCTTGGCGGCCCGGGCGGCGGTGAACGCCCCCTGCGGGGCGTTGGCGTCCAGCGGCACGTTCTCCGCGCCGTCGGACTCCAGCACGATGCGCGCCGGCGGCGGGCCGTCGCCGCCGCCCATCACCGAGCCCACCGTCGCGATCGCCTGCAGGGCGGTGAACAGGCCCTCGCCCGTCGCGGTCTTGGGGGCCGGCTTCAGGCTGTCGATCGCCGCCTTCACCGCCTCGCGGTTGGTGGTCGGGGAGACCAGCAGCGACGCGTTGGCCGCGAATTCCACCAGCCCCAGGTTGATGGCCGGCGT
>NZ_LZJJ01000231.1:0-27942 GCF_001667625.1 Mycobacterium sp. E1715 | reverse complement strand
CCGCCGGTGCGGCGCATCGACGGCGCCTACGGCGACCGCAACCTGGTCTGCTCGTGCCCCCCGGTGGAGGCCTTCGCGTAAGTCCGCCCGGTCAGCCGAAACGCTCGACGATCGCCGCGGCGATCTGATCGGGCGCGTCCTCCTGGATGAAGTGCTTGGCGTCGGGCAGTTCGACCAGGACGTGGTCGGGGAAGGTCGCCCGCATCCGGGGCAGGGTCGGGCCGGGCCGGAAGGCGAAGTCCTTCATGCCCCAGACGAACAGGGCGGGTTTGGCGCCGAGCGTCGCGGGCACGTCGCGGGCGAGGCGCGCCAGCAGGGGTTCGGCGGCCAGGATCTGCCTGGGCATCTCGGCGACGCCCCTGCGCGCGTCGGGGCTGGGCTGCACGGCGCGGTAGTGCTCCATCACCGCCTCGCTCGGGCGATGCCGGGTGCCGGCGGGAACGAGTCGCTCGACGAAGAAGTTGCGGCGCAGGATCGCGTACTGCAGCGGCGGGCTGGACATCACCCGGCTGAACACCTTGGTCGTGAACACGTCGGTGGGCCAGAACCAGGTGTTGCCCAGGATGACGCCGCGCACCCGCTCGGCCCGCTCCACCGCGACCGCCATGCTGATCGGGCCGCCCCAGTCCTGGCCCATCGTCAGGTAGCCCTCCAACTCCAGGTGGTCGACGAACTCGCCGAGCACCCGGGCGTGCTCCTCGATGGTGTATCCGAACGCCGCGGGCCGATCCGATAGCCCGAACCCCAGGTAATCCGGTGCGATGCAGCGGAACCGGTCCCGCAGCGCGATGACGATGTTGCGATACAGGAAGCTCCAGGTTGGGTTGCCATGCCACAACACAAGCGGGGGCCCTGAGCCCTCGTCGATGTAGTGCAGCCGGCCCCGCGAGCTGTCGAACCAGCACGACTGGAACGGGTAGAGCCGTGGGTCGGGCGTGAAATCGATGCTCATGGCGCTCCTTCGCTCGCGCCCATGATGCTAGGCCCCGAGTGCGACATCAGCCGGGCCGCAGCGGACGTCAGTACCGGCCGAAGGCGAGGGCGACGTTGTGCCCGCCGAACCCGAACGAATTGTTGATGGCGTATCGGAAATTGCCGCGCCGTGGATTGCCCGACACCACGTCCAAATCGATTTCCGGGTCCAGGTTTTGCAGATTCAGCGTCGGCGGAACGATCTGATCGCGCAACGCCAGCACGGTCAGGATCGACTCCACCGCGCCCACCGCGCCGACGGAATGCCCCAGCGCGGACTTCGGCGCGTACACCGCGGGCCTGTTGTTGCCCAACGCGTTGTTGATGGCCTTGGCCTCGGCCAGGTCACCGATCTGCGTCCCGGTGGCGTGGGCGTTGACGTGGTCGATGTCGTCGGGCGTGAGACCCGCGAGCTGGATGGCGCGGGTCATCGCCTGGCCGGCCCGGCTCCCGCTCGGGTCGGGCGCCACCATGTGGTAGCCGTCGGACGTCACCCCGGCCCCCCGCCCCCGTGCGGGATGCAGAACGTCTTGTGCAGGTTCAGGTGGCTCACGTCGCCGCCGAACTTCCCGGGCCGGGCCAGGCCGACCAGCGCGTTGAGGTTCGCCCCGTCCACGTAGACCTGGCCCCCGGCGTCGTGGACGGCCGCGCAGATCTCGGCTATGTCGTGCTCGTAGACGCCGTGGGTGGACGGATAGGTGATCATCAGCGTCGACAACTCGTCGCCGTGCTGGGTGACCTTGGCGCGCAAATCGTCGAGGTCGACGTCGCCGTTGTCGTGGCAGGCGACCACGACCACCCGCATGCCGGCGAGCGCCGCCGACGCCGCGTTGGTGCCGTGCGCGCTGGACGGGATCAGGCAGATGTTGCGGTGCGGTTCGCCCCGGCTGGCGTGATAGTCGTGGATGGCCAGCAGGCCGGCGTACTCGCCCTGCGAGCCGGCGTTGGGCTGCAGGGACACCGCGTCGTAACCGGTGATGTGCACCAGCCAGGTCTGAAGGTCACTGATCAGCCGACGCAGTCCCGGGGTGTCCGAGGCCGGCGCGAACGGATGCTGGCGGGCGAATTCCGGCCAGGTGATCGGCTCCATCTCGGCGGCGGCGTTGAGCTTCATGGTGCACGAGCCGAGCGGAATCATGCTGCGGTCCAATGCGATATCTTTATCCGCCAGCGTGCGCAGATAGCGCATCATCGCCGTCTCGGTGCGGTACTGCGTGAACGCGGGGTGGGTGAGGAACTGCGAGGTGCGGGTCGCGATATCACTGCCGAGTGGCTCGGCGGCCGGCACGCCGAAGGCTTCCCGCACCGCGGCCACGTGGGCCTCCGTGGTGGCTTCGTCGCAGGCCACCGACACGTGATCGGCGTCAACGCGCCACAGGTTGACGCCCTTCGCCTTCGCCGCGGACACCACCTCGTCGGAGCGTCCCGGAACCCGCGCCAGCACGGTGTCGAAGAAGGTGTCGTGCACCAGCGCGTCGCCGAGCGCCGCGGCGATGGCCCCGGCGTGGCCGTGCACGCGGCGGGCGATCGCGGTCAGCCCGTCGGCGCCGTGGTAGCTGGCGTACATCGCGGCCATCACGGCGAGCAGCACCTGTGCGGTGCAGATGTTGCTGGTCGCCTTGTCGCGGCGGATGTGCTGCTCGCGGGTCTGCAACGCCAGCCGGTAGGCCGGTGACCCGTCGGCGTCCAGCGAGACGCCCACCAGCCGACCCGGCAGCTGGCGGGCGTGCTTGGCGTGCACCGACAGGTATCCGGCGTGGGGGCCGCCGAATCCCATTGGCACGCCGAACCGTTGGGTCGTTCCGAACGCGACGTCGGCGCCGATGTCGCCCGGCGGGGTGATCAGCGTGCACGCCAGCAGGTCGGCGCCGATCGCGATCAGCGCGCCACGGTCGTGGGCCTGCTCCACCACGGCCGCCCAGTCGGTGATCCGGCCGCTGGCCCCGGGTAGCTGGGTGATCACGCCGAAGAAGTCACCGTCGGGAAGGCCATCGCTCAGGTCGGCGGTGACGATCTCGATGCCCAACGGCGCAGCCCGCGTGGCCAAGACGGCCGCCGTCTGGGCGAACAGATCGGCGTCGACGGCAAGCCGGTTCGAGCTACCACGGGTCGCGCGGTGCATCAGCGTCATGGCCTCGGCGGCGGCGGTGCCCTCGTCGAGCATCGACGCGTTGGCGACTTCCAGCCCGGTCAAATCGGCCACCATCGTCTGGAAATTCAGGAGCGCCTCCAGCCGGCCCTGGCTGATCTCCGGCTGGTACGGGGTGTAGGCGGTGTACCAGGCCGGGTTTTCCAGCACGTTGCGCAGCAGCACCGGCGGGGTGAGCGTGTCGTAATAGCCCTGCCCGATCATCGAGACGGCCACCGTGTTGGCCTCCGCGAGCGCCCGCAGCTCGGCCAGCGCCTCGGCCTCGGTGACGGCCGGGGGCAACTCATCCAGACCCGGTGCCGCGCCGCCGCCGGTGAGCTTGTCGAGGATGCCCGCGGGGACGGCCTTGGCGGCCAGTTCATTCAGCGAATCGACACCGATGACGGACAGCATCGTTGCGACGGCTTTGCCATCCGGGCCGATGTGCCGGGCTGCGAAGGTTGATTGGTCGGGCACTGGCGAACTCCTGGCTGTGGCATCGACAAAGGCAGAGGACAAGCGGCCCTCTCCCTCTGTCTTCACCCGTTCGCCGGGCGCCTGAGAGATTCGGCGCGAGATGCTGCCTCGCGCCTTTCCCCATCGGCGGGTGCCGACCGCCGGGGCCGGCACCGCTTTCCAGAGGCATCGTTAACCCGCGCGGTCCGGGTGCCTGAGAGGTTAGCGGAGAGGTGTTGCTCCTTCGGCGTCCGTGACTGGCCGTCACGAAACTCTCCCGCACGAGTGCGATGCGTCGTCCAGTTTACCCGGCCCGGGTCAATTCGCCGCGAGCGTGCGTGTCTGTACCGCGACACGCCGCAAAGCGTGTACGGCAGCGCACGTTCGCGCACAGGGGCGGCGCGGGCGCGGTTAACCGATCTTGCGGTCGCGGTGCTTGCGGCGCGAGGCCAGCTCGTCTTCCGGGGCGGCGATCGACTCGCCCCCGTCGGCGCGCTCCCCGGGGAAGTCGGCGATGACACCGGTCAGCTCCCGCATGGCGCCCGACACGGCGATGCCGAACACGCCCTGCCCGCCCTGCAGGAGGTCGACGACCTCTTCGGCCGACGTGCACTCGTAAACCGTGGTGCCGTCGGAGAACAACGTGATGTTGGCCAGGTCCTGGACGCCGCGCTGACGCAGGTGATCGACGGCAACCCTGATGTTGTGCAGCGAGATTCCGGTGTCGAGAAGCCGCTTGACGATCTTGAGCACCAGGATGTCTTTGAACGAGTAGAGCCGCTGGCTGCCGGAGCCCGCCGCGCTGCGGATCGACGGCACCACCAGCGAGGTGCGCGCCCAGTAGTCCAACTGCCGGTAGGTGATTCCGGCGATCTGGCAGGCGCTGGGGCCGCGGTAGCCGACGAGCTCGTCCGGCACGGAGTCGTCGGGAAACAGTCCGGGCTGCACGGGCGCTTCCGGCGCGGCGGTCGCGTGGTCAGCTAGGTCCAGCTGTTCTTGGCGTGGCTGCTCGCTCACGGTGCTTCCTCTCGCCGATCGCGCTTTCGTTTCCAGCTGCGTACTGGCTGCGTCGCAGCCACGTTTGCTCAGGCCCGAGTGCTAGAGAGCTTACGCTGTTCGATAGCTACCGCGCCCTTAAGTCGTGATCAAAGTATGGCTGCCGCCGGGCAAAGTGAGGGCGCTATCCGCCAGGCGTGTCGACATCCCGGGGGCAAGTGAGACGGATCCGTGATGTCGGTGTCCAGGGTAGTACCCGCCGACGGGGTTCGCGAAGCCGCTGGAAGGGGCCGGAAAGGCGTTACGTGGCCTTGAAATCGTCGGGCGAGACGCTGTCGAGAAACTCCTTGAACTTCTCCACCTCGTCCTCGCGGACGGCAGTGCCGCCCTCTTCGTCGGTCTCGTCGGGGATGAGCAGACCGGCCTGGGCCAGCACGGCCTCCTCGACGTAGATCGGGACGCCGACGCGCAGCGCTATCGCGACCGAATCCGAGGGCCGCGCCGACACCGTGATGTTGCGGTCGAAGACCAGGTCGGCGTAGAAGGTGCCCTCCTGAAGGTCGACGATCCGCACCTCTTTCAGCGAATGGCCAAGCGCGGCAATGACATCCCTGATCAGATCGTGCGTCAGCGGACGCGGCGGCTCGACGCCCTGCTGCTCGAGGGCGATGGCGGCAGCCTCCGATTGGCCAATCCAGATCGGCAGGTATCGGTCGCCGTCGGTTTCGCGCAGTAACAGGACCGGCTGGTTCTGCGGCTGCTCAACGCGAATGCCGACAACACGAACTTCACCCATTTGTGTCTGCCCTCCGCATATGCTGCCGTGTCGGTTCTTGGCGCAACGGCGACGCCGAATTTCCGCTGAGCCGCTGAAAACCAAGCTATCGACGAAGTCTAGTCCTCAGCGATGCAGAACGTCGCGAACGGCGGATTTGATCAGCGACGTGTGCAACGTGATGGCGAGGGCCGCCACCTCTCGCGCCAGGTCGTCGGCGCGGTCCCGCGCTCCGGTCTTGCCGGCTTTGACTATCGGCCCGGCGATTTGGGCGATCAGGTCCGACTGCCGGTCCGCCGCCGAGCGAAACGCCCGCAGGTGTCGCGGCTCGACACCGTATTCCGACAGCGCCCGCGCGCATTGCAGGATCACGACGGCGTGTTCGTCGAAGAAGCCGCCCGGGCCGGTGGTGATAACCCCCGCCTTGAGCAGCGCCGTCAACAGGTCCTCACCCACCCCCGAACGCTCCAGCAGGTCTTCCCGGCTCAACCGGATGCTCGATGGCGCGACCGCGGCGGTGTCCGATCCGGCCCCGGTGTCCGGCTCGGCGGCGGTCTCCCCGACGCCCGCCACGGACACCAGACGTGGGGCGGCGTAGGGCGAGCCGAAGGGCGGCAGCTCGCCATCGGGCTGCGCGTCCAATTGCGCCCGGATGACCTTGAGCGGCAGGTAATGATCGCGCTGCGCGGTGAGGATGAACCGCAGCCGGGCGCAGTCGTAAGCGGTGAATCTCCGATAGCCCGACGCGGCGCGCTGTGGCGTCACCAGTCCTTCGGCCTCCAAGAAGCGAATCTTGGAGATCGTGACATCGGGAAAGTCCGGCCTCAACAGTTCCAGGACCGCCCCAATCGACATCCCGGCCAGTGCCGGGCTATCGGGTGCGCTCACTAGCCTCCGGATCCTCCGTCCTCACCCTGCTTGGGCCCGGTCAAAAACACCAAGCGGAACTTGCCGATCTGCACCTCGTCGCCGTTGGCGAGCACCGCCGAGTCGACGGGCTCCCGGTTGACGTAGGTGCCATTCAGGCTACCGACATCCACCACGTTGAATTCGTTGTTTTCCAACCTGAATTCGGCGTGTCGGCGGCTGACGGTGACATCGTCGAGGAAGATGTCGCTGTCGGGATGCCGACCGGCGGACGTGATGGGCTGATCGAGCAGGAAGCGTGACCCGGCGTTCGGTCCCCGTTTGACGACCAGCAGCGCCGAACCGGCCGGCAGGCCCTCCACCCCGGAAACCGCGCTCTCGGTGCCCGCCTGCGCGGGCGCATCGAGTTCGTTGAGGAAGTCGGCGCGGAAGACCGAAGTCGTCTCCACCGTGACTTCGTCAGAGGTCTGGTCGTTGTCCATGTCCGTCACGCGCTGCTCCTCACTGGCCGCTGTGGCGTTGTCTGACCGGGCCGCTCGGCCGGCTGCTCACTGGGTTTACTGGCCCGGCACTGCCGATTGCTAAGACTGCTGCCTTCAAGTGTCGATCTGTCGACGGTACCGCGCATAGGTCCGCAATGTGCCCCCCACCCGACGATCGGCAGACCGTTTGTCCGCCTTTCCCCGCCGCCCTTGCACGCCGCTCTCGGCGCCGCGCGGGGCTGGCAGGCAGATTAGCAATCGTCATTCGGTCAGTGTTCCGCGGTAGGCCTCGGCGTCAAGCAGCGACGAGATGGACGACTCCAGGGCGGCTACGTCGGACACCTGGACATCCACGAGCCACCCGGCCCCGTAGGGGTCGGAGTTGACCAGCTGCGGACTGCCTTCCAGATCGGCGTTGACCGCGGAGACCGTGCCCGACACCGGCGCGTACAGATCCGACACCGATTTGGTCGACTCGACCTCGCCGAAGGATTCACCCGCGGTCACCTCGGTGCCGACGTCGGGCAGCTGAACGAAGACGACATCGCCCAGCGCCGACTGCGCGAAGTCGGTGATCCCGACCCGCACGACGTCGTCACCGCTTCGGCGAACCCATTCGTGTTCGGCGGTGTAGTGCAGATCGGGCGGGATATCGCTCACGAGTAATCCTGTTCTGTGCGGATGCGCTCACTTGACGGGCTGAGCGTATTGGTGCGGTTTTGGTTGTCGCAAGGTGGTCACGTCCACTCGGTCGGCCTGCCGCACGGACATCCGCGCGCCCACGCGCTTGATGCTGTCCTCGGCGCCGCCCGGAATGTTCATCGCCGCGGCCAGGGTGGGCGGATCGCCAATGGCCAGAATCGAATACGGGGGCGACAGCGTCTTGGTGTCGACGGTCAGCGACCCGGGCATGCCCACCACCCAGGTATCGACACCCACGCGCACGGACTGGTGTCCATCGTTGATCTCGATCGCCTCGGCGCCGGCGGCGCGCAGTTCGTTGATCACGTCGAGCATCACCTCCGGCGACACGCCGGGCCCGGGGTCGTCGATGGTGACCGTGACGCCTGGCCCGGTGGCGCCCACCGCACCGACCAAGATGGACAGGGCGGCCAGCTTGGCCTGCGCGGCCTGTATCGCGGCCTGGTCGTTGTTGCCCGACGCCTGCAGCGAATTCAGCGTGTTCTGCAATTCATTCACTTCGGCGTTGAGGGTGGCCTCGCGCTGCCGCAAGGAATCCAAGAGCACCAACAAGTCTGCGGGACGCGCCGTTTCCAGCGAATCACCCGACTCGTTCTGGCGGACCTGCGTGACGATGGCGATGCCCAGCAGCAGACACAACAGCACCGCCAACGTCCCGAAAGCCAGCCGGGAACGGCCGCCGCGGACCAGCCCCGACAGTCCGGTGCGGCGCACCGGGCCGATCTCCGGGCGCGGGCGCTTGGACGGCAATTCGTGCCGGCCGTGCGGCGCGCGGCCTTCCGCTTCACCCGTTTCCGCGGCGCCGCCGGGCGGTTCCTCGCTCACGCCGGCCCCACCTTGGCCATGGCGCCGCTTCCCTTCGCTTCGCTCCGCATCGTCACCGGCCGCCCGTCACGCCCCGAACAGCCGGCGGCGCAGCGCGGCGGCATTGCCGAAGATGCGGATGCCCAACACCACGATGATCGCCGTGGACAACTGCGTGCCCACGCCCAATTGGTCTCCGACATAGACGATCAGCGCGGCCACGAAAACGTTGAACACGAACGAGACCACGAAGACCTTCGGGTCGAAGATCCGTTCCAGGTAGGCGCGCAGGCCGCCGAACACGGCGTCGAGCGCCGCCACCACCGCGATCGGCAGGTACGGCTGGACCACCTCGGGCACCGCGGGGTGGAACACCAGGCCCAGCACGATGCCGATCGCCAGCGCCGCGATGCCGATCATGCGCGCTTGCCGTTCCGTGACTCGCACAGGCGAAGATGTCTGCCGAGGACTTTTCTCACTGTGGCCCAATCTGTTTGGCGAACTTGGTATCCCGGATCGATCCGGCGGGAAGTGTCAGCCCGTCGGCGGCGTCCACGGTGACGACGACACCGTAGGAGACCTCGAGGAGCTTGAGGCGCTGCCGGCCCGAGCTCTGGTCGAAGACGTCCCGCATCGCGCGGGGCGGGCCCACCGCGAGAATCGTGTACGGGCTGCTGGTGGGGTTGTTGTCGACCAGGATCGCCCCACCGGCTTGCCGGATGGTCACATTCGGCCCGATGCGGACGCCGCCGACCGAGATCGCCTCGGCCCCGCTCGCCCACAACGAGTTGACGACCAGCTGCAGGTCCCGGTCCAGGATGATCTGCCTGCTGCCGCTGACCCGCTGCTTGGAGACGTCGGAAAGGTTGGGGCCGGCACCGGGATCGGTCACGGTCACCTTCAAGCCGGGCCCGATGACGGGCCGGCTCGCCGCCGCCAGGCCGAGCGCATCGAGACGGGCCAATAGCCGCTGTCCTTCGGCGTCGTCGGCCAGCGCGCGCCGCTGCACGTCGTCGACTCGAGCGGACAGCTCGCTGCGCCGTTGGGCGAGTTTTGCCGCGGTGCTCTCCGTCGAACGCACGTTGCCCAGCAAGAGCTGCTGCGCGGAGCGCACACCGGGGGCGACCGAGCGCGCCTGCGCGACGGCGGCGGCGAAGACGGTGGCGATCAGCAGCGCCGCTAACGCCTGCCAGAGCCAGCCGCAGGCGCGTTCACGCCCGCCCTCGCGGGTCGAAGCGCCGCGCCGCTTCTGCGCGGCCGCGGCGTAGCCGGGATCGAGGTGCTCGGAAAGCAGGGCGCGCAGGAGCGAAGGCACCGGGATCAGCTTCGGCCGCGACGCCACGTGTGCGCTGCGGCCGGCGTTGGGGTCGTAGCCGCCCAGCAGGCGGTCAGGGTCAGCCACGATCGACCGCCTCGGGCAGGTGCGCGCCGTGTTTGAGCCGGGGCATTCGGCGGATGACCAGCGTCATCTGCACCACATACAGCGCGAACGCCCACAGATAGCCATACATGCCCCAGATCAGGAAGGCCCAGCCGCAGGCCCCGACCACCCGGCTCCACAGGGCATCCCACGTGCCGAGCAGGACCAGCGGAAAGCCTGACATCAACGCGAACGTGGCGGCCTTGCCGATGTAGGTCACCGGCAGCGCGGACAAGCCGCGGCTCCACAGCAGCGGCAGCGTCGCAGCCAGCAGCCCGTCGCGCGCCAGCAGGATGCCGACGAACCACCACGGCACGATCCCGCTCAGCGCCATCACGACGGGCACGCAGATCATGTAGAGGCGGTCGACCGCCGGATCCAGCAGGACGCCGAGCCGCGAGGACTGGTTGAGCAGTCGGGCGATCTTGCCGTCGGCCCAGTCCGACGCGCCGCTGAACATCAGGATCCCGACCGCCCAACCGTTGGCGTGGGCGAACAGCAGGGCGTAGACGAACACCCCGATGAGCACCAGGCGGATCGCGCTCAACGCGTTGGGCACCGTCAGCACCCGGTCGGATGGAAGCGCCGGCTCCATAAGCCGTGACCTTAACGCGGCCATATTGCGGTCCGTTAAACGGCTTAGCGGAAGACCCCGGGCAGGCTGAGCGTCGAGAGCGTGTCGTCCGACAGCGGATTGTCGTTGACCATGTAAGTCCACGTCGAGGTTGGCCGGGCCAGCTTGGACAGATCCAGGCCCTGCTCCTCTTCGAGGACGTTGGCCGTCTCGAACGTCTGCTGCGCGGCCTCGATGGCGTCGGCGGCCAGCGACGCGAACGCATCGACCGCAAGCCGGTGGAACTCGTCCAACGGGTTCTGCCGGCCCAGCGCGCGCAGGTGGATGCTTTCGCGGATGTCCGCCAGGTACGCCAGGTGATCGGCCCACCCGCGGTCGAGGTGGTAGAGCATGATCTGCCGGCAGATCTTCTCCAGACGGTCTTCGGCGATGTCCTTGGACAGCGCCTTGTACCGCTTGGGCGCCAGTTCGGCGAGCTCCTCACGCGCGGTTGCGGTGCGCAGCAACGTGTTCCGGCGATCGACGATGATGGCGCGCTGCTGGGCGATCAGCTGGTTGTAGCGCCAGGTATTGGCGTGCACGTCCAGCATCCGGCCCTCGGCGACGCGCTGGGCGTGGTCGAGCAGCCCGGCCGCTTTGGGGCTGACGATCCGGCCGTCGTCGTCGGTTTCCATCGGCAGCTTGTTGTGGTCGAGGTTGGCCGCGACCACATCGTCTTCCCAGCTCGAGAAGAACACCGACGAGCCGGGGTCGCCCTGGCGGCCGGCGCGCCCGCGCAGCTGGTTGTCCAGCCGCTCGGTGTGATGCCGTCCGGTGCCCACCACGTGCAGGCCGCCGAGCTCGGCTACCCGGTCGTGGTCGGCCTCGTCGGACCCACCGAGCCGAATGTCGGTGCCGCGCCCGGCCATCTGCGTCGAGACGGTGACCACCCCGAACTTGCCGGCCTCGGCGATGACCTCCGCCTCCTCGGCGTCGTTCTTCGCGTTGAGCACCACCGCGGGCACACCGCGGCGCAACAGCCGCTCGTGCAGTTCCTCCGACTCGGCCACGTCGCGGGTCCCGACCAGCACCGGCTGCCCGGTCTCGTGCACCTCGACGATGTGCTCGACGATCCCGTCGTTCTTGGCGGCGGCGGTGATGTAGACGCGGTCGGACTCGTCCTCGCGAATGTTGGGCTCATTCGGCGGAATCGGTGACACGCCGAGCTTGTAGAACTGGCGCAGCTGCTCCCCGGCGGCCAGCGCGGTGCCCGTCATTCCGCACACCGTCTCGTAGCGGTTGATCAATGCCTGGACCGTGATCGTGTCGAGCACTTCCCCGGTTTCGGTGGTCTCGATCCCCTCCTTCGCCTCGACGGCCGCCTGCAGGCCGTCGGGCCAGCGCTGCAGTTGCGCGATGCGGCCGCGCGCGGCGTTGATCAGGTGCACCGCGTCGTCCCGGACGATGTAGTGCACGTCGCGCTGCAGCAGCACGTGCGCGTGCAGCGCGACGTTGACCTCGGTCAGGGTCGTGCCGACGTGCTCCTCGGAGTAGAGGTCGATGCCGCCGAGCGCCTTCTCCACCTTGCGCGCCCCGACGTCGGTCAGATGGACGTTGCGGCTGTCGGAGTCGGTGTCGTAATCCGTTTCCGGGGACAGTTCGCCGACCAGCTTGATGATCTCCAGCCGCGGGGTCTCCCGGTGTGTGGTGCCCGCCAGCACCAGCGGCACCAGGGCCTCGTCGACGAGCACCGAGTCGGCCTCGTCGATCAGGGCCACGTCGGGGTTCGGCGACACCAGGTCGTCGACGTCGACCACGAGCTGGTCGCGCAGCACGTCGAAACCGATCTCGTTGACCGAGGCGTAGGTGACTTCGCAGCCATAGGCGGCGCGACGCTCCTCGCTGGTCGACTCGGCGGTGATCCAGCCGACCGTCAGCCCCATCGCCTCGAGCAGGGGGCCCATCCACTCCGCGTCGCGGCGGGCGAGGTAGTCGTTGATCGTCACCACGTGCACGTGCCGCCCGGCGAGGGCGTAGCCGGCCGCCGCGATCGCCCCGGAGAGCGTCTTGCCCTCACCGGTGGCCATTTCGATGACGTCGCCGGCGAGCATTCGCAGCGCACCGAGCAGCTGCACGTCGAACGGGCGCAGCGTGGTCGCCCGTTCGGCCGCCTCCCTGGCGATCGCCAGGAATTGCGGGATGTCCTCAGACTCGGCGAGGTCGTCTAGCTTGAGCAGCTTGGCGGCCTTCCGCAGCTGCTCGTCGGTGAGCCCGGCGGCCTCCTCGTCGTATTCGGACGAGTCGGTGACCTGGGAAAGGGAGCGGTTGCGGTTCTTCTCGGTGCTGGCGCCGAGCAGTCGCCAAAATCGGCTGCTCAGGCGGCCGGGTTGCGCGCGGGTGGTCTTTGGCACAGGTCAACGGTACGCGAGCCGCCCGCCGGCGCGACCGTGCGTGTCTGCCCGGCGACACGCCGCAGACGGTGGCATTTTCAGCACCTTCGCGGCCCCGCCCGGCACGTCAAGCGAGGTTGGATCGGCGTGGGTAGGCGACGCCGGGGTCGGTGAGCACGTTGACCACCGACGGCAGGCCGCTGGCGAAGGCGCGTTCCAGCGCGGGCCGCAGCTCCGCCGGCGCGGAGACCAGCTCGCCGTGGCCGCCCAGGGCGCGCACCACCTCGTCGTAGCGGGTGCCCGGCCGCAGTTCCGCCACCACCGAATAGCCGTACAGCGCCTCCATCGGATGTTTCTCCAACGCCCAGATCCCGTTGTTGCCGACCACCGAGACCACGGGCACGTTGTGCCGGACCAGGGTGTCCCATTCCATGCCGCTGAACCCGAAGGCGCCGTCGCCCTGCAGCAGGACGACCTGACGGTCCGGCCGGGCCAGCTTGGCGGCCAGCGCGTAACCGGGGCCCGAGCCGAGGCAGCCGAAGGGGCCGCTGTCCAGCCAGCAGCCCGGCTGATAGCTGTCGATCACCCGGCCGGCGTAGGACCCGAAGTCGCCGGCGTCGATGACGACGATGGCGTCGCGGTCCAGCATCGGCGCCAGCTCCGCGTACACCCGCATGGGATGCAGCGGCACGCGCTCGTCGGCCAGATCGGCCTTTTCCTTTCCGCGCGCGGCGGTCTCGGCGGTGCGCAGTTCGTCGATCCAGTCGCGGTGGTCGGTCCCGCCCCCGGACGCGAGGGCCGCGAGTATGGACAACAGGTCGCCGTAGAGCTCGGCTTCGACCGGGCGCGGATGCCTGCGTTCGGGTTCGGCGCGGTCCACCACGATGAGCCGGGTCTGCGGCCCGAACACCCCGCCGAAGCCCAGCCGGAAATCCATCGGCACCCCGACGATCAGCGCAACATCGGCCTCGCCCAACGCTTTTCCTCGCACCCGGGAGAACGCCAACGGGTGATCGGCGGGCACCGCGCCGCGGGCCATCCCGTTCATCAGGACCGGGATCTGGAGTTCCTCGGCGAGGCGCAGCAGGGCGGCCTCCCCGTGCCCCCACCAGACGTTGGTGCCGGCCATGATGACCGGCCGCCGGGCCGCCGACAGCAGGCTCGCGGCGCGGCCCAGGGCGGCGCCGTCCAGGTCGTCCACGCCAGGACCCGGCGGCAGGTCGGTGAGGGCACCGGGACGCCCGTGATCCTCGGACATGGAAAACACGTGGTCCATGGGGAAGTCGACGAAGCCGACCCCCGAGGGTGCGCCGACCGCCGCCCGCAACGCCTCGTCGACGAGCCGGCCGGCGTCCTCGGCGGACTGCGCCGTCGCGGCGAAGCGGGCCAGCGGCGCCACGAACGGCACGTGGTCGATCTCCTGCAGCGAACCCATGCCCCACCGCCCGGCCGGTGCCCGGCCGCCCAGCACGACGAGCGGCGACTGGTTCTGCTGTGCGGCCGCCATCGCGCTCATCCCGTTGGTGACGCCCGGTCCCGCCGTGAGTGCGGCGACGCCGGGCACCCGCGTCACTTTCGACCATCCTTCGGCGGCGAAGGCCGCGGTCTGCTCGTGGCGGGTATCGATCAGCCGGATCCCCTCCTCGCGGCAGCCGTCGTAGACCGAGAACAGGTGGCCGCCGGACAACGTGAAGAGGGTGTCTACACCGCTGGCCCGCAGGCGCCGCGCGATGAGCCTGCCGGCGTGCAATGTTTGTGTGGGAATGGCGTCGGTGCTCATAACCGCAGCCTATCCAGATCCTTCGGGTACCTTCGCCGGAGGATTTGAAGTGCCCGCCGAGTCCACCAGCGCGACCGTGAGGAGACAACGACCATGGGTCCAAAGCCGTTCAAGCCCTCGATCAACTGGTCGGCGGCGGCCGTGGATTCCCTGCGGTGGGTCGCCATCGCCTGGCTGATCAGCGCCGTCTGTCTGTTCGTCGCGCTGGTGCTGTTCAGATATCTCACCCCGTGGGGGCGGCAGTTCTGGCGGATCACGCGCGGGTACTTCGTCGGGGCGCGCAGCATCGGCGTCTGGCTGATGCTCGGCGTGCTGTTGCTGTCGGTGCTGCTCTCGGTCCGGCTGACGGTGTTGCTCAGCTACCAGGGCAACGACCTGTACACGGCGGTGCAGAAGGCGGTCCAGGGCATAGCGGCCGACGACGACGCGGTCAAACAGTCCGGCATTCATGGCTTCTGGATGTCCATCGCGATCTTCAGCGTGCTGGCCACCCTGTACGTCATCCGGTTCATGATCGACATCTACCTGACCCAGCGGTTCATCATCGCCTGGCGCATATGGCTGACGTCGCATCTCACCGACGACTGGCTTGACGGCCGGGCCTATTACCGGGACCTGTTCATCGACAACACGATCGACAACCCCGACCAGCGCATCCAGCAGGACATCGACATCTTCACCGCGAACGCGGGCGGCACCCCGAACATCCCGTCCAACGGGACCGGCAGCACCTTGCTGTTCGGGGCCGTCAACGCGGTCGCCTCGGTGATCTCCTTCGCCGCGATCCTGTGGAACCTGTCGGGAAACCTCAACGTGTTCGGCGTCGACTTTCCGCGCGCGATGTTCTGGACGGTCCTGGTCTACGTGTTCATCGCCACGCTGGTCGCGGTGTGGCTGGGGCATCCGCTGATCCGGCTGAGCTTCAACAACGAGAAACTGAACGCCGCGTTCCGCTATGCCTTGGTGCGACTGCGCGACGCCGCCGAGGCCGTGGGCTTCTACCGCGGTGAGCGCGTCGAGCGGACGCAACTGTGGCGGCGGTTCACGCCGATCATCGACAACTACCGCAAGTTCGTGCGCCGGACCATCATCTTCAACGGGTGGAACTGGTCGGTGTCCCAGGCGATCGTCCCGCTGCCTTGGGTGATTCAGGCGCCGCGGCTGTTCGCCGGGCAGATCGACTTCGGCGACGTCGGCCAGAGCGCGACCGCCTTTGGCAACATTCACGATTCACTGTCCTTCTTCCGCAACAACTACGACGCCTTCGCCGCCTTCCGGGCGGCCATCATCCGGTTGCACGGCCTGGTCGACGCCAACAGTCAGGGCCGCGCGCTGCCGACCATGCTGGTCAAGCCGAGCGAGGAGACGGCCGTCGAGCTGCGCGACGTCGAGGTGCGCACGCCGGGCGGCGACCGGCTGATCGATCCGCTGGATGTTCAACTGGCCGAAGGCGACTCGCTGGTGATCACCGGGCGCTCCGGCGCGGGCAAGACCACGCTGCTGCGCAGCCTGGCCGAGTTGTGGCCGTATGCGTCCGGGACCCTGTGCCGTCCCGACGGCGAGAACGCGACGATGTTCCTCTCGCAATTGCCCTACGTGCCGCTGGGCAGCTTGCGCACCGTCGTGTGCTATCCGAACTCGCCGGACGGAGTTTCCGATGACGAATTGCGGGAGGTGCTCACCAAAGTCGCGCTGGCCCCGCTGCTCGACCGGCTCGACGAGGAGCGCGATTGGGCCAAGGTGCTCTCCCCCGGCGAACAGCAGCGGGTCGCTTTCGCGCGGATCCTGCTGACCAAACCGAAGGCCGTCTTCCTGGACGAGGCCACCTCCGCGCTCGACGAGGGCCTGGAATTCGCGCTCTATCAATTGGTTCGGACCGAGCTCCCGGACTGCGTCGTGGTCAGCGTCAGTCATCGGCCCACCGTCGAGCAGCATCACGAACAACAGCTGCAATTGCTCGGCGGCGGCCCCTGGCGGTTGGGCCCCGTGGAGGAGAAGAAGGAGCCCGCGGGCGTCTAGCGCCTACGCGCTCCGGCGCGGTGTCTTAACGCTCCTGCGCGCTCCTGGCGCCGTGCGCCGCGTGCGCTCCGGCGCGGCGCCCGAAGAACGAGCCCTCCCCCAGTTGGGTGCCGCTCGCGTAGCCCTTGCCGTCCTGGGCGATGTTGGAGGCGCAGGCGCCGGCCGCATACAAGCCGGGCACGACGGTGCCGTCTTCGCGCAGCACCTCGCCGTCGACGGACGTGGCCAGACCACCGATCGTGAAACCGGCATACATCGCCTTGCCCAGTGACATGTCGAACGCGCCCCAGGGGCCTTGATCCTGCGCCGCAAGGAATTCGGGCTGCTTGTGAAAGTCGGGGTCCTCGCCGCGGGCGGCGTTGGCGTTGTAGCGGTCGAGCGTTGCCACCAGGTTGCCCTCCGGAATGCCAAGCGCCGCTTCCATTTCCGGGACGGTTTCCCAGCCGTCGATCAGCGGAACCAGCGGCATCTTCGGGTGCTCCAGGTGCGCCTCGTCGACGATGAGGAACGCCGCGCTGTCGGGCTGGTCCATGATGAACCCGGAAGTCCGCGAATGGTAGGAATCTTCGGCGACGAAACGCTGGCCGAGCTTGTTGACGATGATGCCGGTCAACAGGATCGACGGCGGGTAGGGCGGCGCCGTGATGAAGATCTGGTCCATGTGTTCGGTTGCGCCGCCTGCCGAAACGCCCAGCCGGATGCCGAGGCCGTCGTCGTAGGTATTGCCCAGCACGAACGGCTTCTCGGCCAGCTTCGGCGTGTACTTGGCAACCATCTCGGGGTTCATCACGAATCCCCCGGCGGCAATGATCACCGACTTTGCTTTGATCGCACCGGTTTCGGCGAAGTGCTTCCACATCACACCGCTCACCGAACCCGAACCGTCCAGGATGAGCTCGGTGGCTCCGGTCTCGTACCGGATCTGGACGCCCAGGCTGGCGGCGCGCTTCAGCAGCAGATCGATGACCATGCTGGCGCCCCCGGTGTCACCGGGCACCGGCACCTTGTGCCCGCGCGGCGCGGGCACGGCCTGCTCCAGGAAGGGCCACACCTTCTCGTTGCCGGTGAACATCAGGCCCTCGGTGTTGGGCTGGATGACAGCCTTGCCCGGGAAGTAGCTGCGCTCGAACTGAAAGCCCAAGTCTTCCAACCAATCGAAATGCTCGACGCTGCCCTCGCAGTAGGCCCGAATCTTCTCGTGGTCCGGCTGCCGGGACACGGCGACCAGGTACTTGTACATCTCCTCGGGCGAATCGGGGTGGCCGGTCGCCCGCTGGACCGCCGTGCCCCCACCGAGGTAAAAGTGGCCGCCCGCAAGCGAAGTCGTGCCGCCCGCCACGGCGGCGCGCTCGAGCACCAGCACTCGCGCCCCGGCGGCCGCGGCGCTGACGGCGGCGCAGCCGCCCGCGATTCCGAAGCCGACCACCACGACGTCAACGTCATCCGACCACGATGTGACGTCGTCCGCGTTGACCGTTGCCGGAATCTCGGTGCTCATTGGCGCTGCTCCTGTTTGATGTAGTCGTAAAACGCCCTCATTTCGGGCGCTATGTACGCGATCTCCACGAACGGGACTGCCGCCCGGGGCGCCGACACATAGGCGAACTGAATGCCGCCGGGCATCACGCCCTGCTGCACCACCGGGGCCCCGAACTCCACCGCCTCGGCCAATGTTGCGTCGAATTGCTGCGGGCTTTCGACCTCTATGCAGATGTGGTGCAGACCCGGCGCGGATTCGCGCAGAAAGTCACTATAGATGTTCTCCCCGCTGACCGGCTGAATCAGCTCCAGCTGCATGTCACCGAGATAGCTCAACGAGATGCTGGCGACGAAATCGGCCGGCTTGCCGAGGTAACTGCAGGTGTCCGGAGCAAAGTGCACCTCGGGTATCCGCACCCACTTGCGCACACCTAACAGGCCGGTGAGGGCGGTTTCGGTGGCATCCAGGTCGGTGGTAACCCAGGCGATCTGCGTCGGCGATTGAACGGGAAGGGTCATCGTCTCGCAGGATAGTCCAGTGCCTCGGCCGCCAGAAAGGGCCGCGAAAACTTTGCCGTCGCGGGCCGGCGCGCCGCTGTGAAAGCCGGGTGAACATGTTCTAATTCGCCCGGCCGACCCGTCAGTGCCGGGCCAGCACGTCCACCAGCAGCCCAAGCTGCGCGTCGAACACCGCCTCGGGGTCGGTCAGGGTGTCACTGCCGTATTGCCCGAACACCTCGAGGCTGATTGCTCCCAGCACCCCGGCCCACAGCAGAAAGCACTTGGCGACCACCTGGTCGTCGCCGGGAAAACCGAACTCGTGGCGAATCCGTTCGAAGTCCGACGACATCGGTTGTGGGGCAACGACATCCGTCAGCCTGATGTCCCCGGTGGCGATCCCGGATGCAACGGCGTCGAAGAAGGCCGCCACCACCCGGGTTCCCGCGACCACCGTGCGCTCTGGCGGGGCGTGGTAGCCGGGCACCGGACTGCCGTACAGCAGGGCCCATCGGGAGGGGTGCGCGACGGCCCATCGCCGGGTCGCGCGGGCGATCGCGATGACATCGTCGCTCCAGAGCTCGCCGACCGTCTCGCGTGCGCGGTCCACGGCGTCGGCCAGATCCGAGTAGGCGTCGACCAGCAGCAACGTCAGCAACTCGTCGCGGCTGGACACGTACCGGTACACGGCCGACGACACCATGCCGAGGTCGCGGGCGATCGCGCGCACGGACAATCCGGCCGCCCCACGATCCACCAGCTGCCGGCGACCCAGCTCGATGATGCGCGCCTCGGTCTGCTCCCGGGTGTCCTGGCGTTTGCCCACGCGGCCAGTCTGGCACAACCGAGATCACCGCTCTTGCTTTCCGGCCAGGACTGTGGCAGTGTCGCGGGCAAAGAGAGCAGTGCTCTCGTTAGATTGCGAGAGAGGACGCGACATGTCCACGCGATACGAAGAACCGAACGGGGCCGCACGCGCCGCCAACGCGGTGATCCGCTGGCTCGCCGAGATGGGTGTCAGCATCGCCGGGACGCGTGCGCTGCGCGTCCGCGGGCGCAAGAGCGGTAAACCGCGTGCGGTGGTCATCAACGTGCTGACCGTCGACGGCGTGGACTACCTGGTCTCACCCCGCGGCAACACCCAGTGGGCCCGCAACGTGCGGGCCGCGGGGGTCGTCGAGACGGGCCCCCGCTGGCGCCGGCGGCGCGCCCGAGTCAGCGAGGTCGCCGACGCGGCCAAACCGGAGCTGCTGCGACGCTACCTCGACCGCTGGTATTGGCAGGTGAAGGACTACGTCGCCGGGCTGACCCCGGACAGCACCGACGAGCAATTCCGCGCGGTCGCGCCCACCATCCCGGTGTTCGCCCTCGCGGCGGCCGACGCGACCCGCTGAAGGGCCTACCGAGCGCCCCGCGCCACCCCGAGATCCTCACGGACCTCTTCGGACGTCGCCCGCCACGACACCGCGGCCGGAAAATCACCCCACACGCTGTTGAAGATCCCCACGAGCAGCCCGGGACCGGCGCTGGAAGGCAGATACACCGGGCCGCCGGAGTCGCCGTTGTGGCTCTGCACGCCGTGCGACATGGTGAACCAGCCGTTGTTCACGCTCTCCACCGTCCCGCATGTTTCGCCGGTGCTCACGCCGAAATGGCAGATCGCCTGCCCGGGTGCCAGCGCCGCCGCCGGGTTCGAAATCAGTTGACGTCCGCCAGGCAGGACGTTGTTCGCCATCACGCCGTTGTCCAGCACGATCGCCTCATAGTCGGTGATCAACTGGTCGGTCGCCACCGTCGTCCCGCTGGGAGTGTTGTCCCGGAAGGCCGCCAGCCGGCCGATGACCGCTCCGCCGCGGTCGGTGACGACCCCCTCGCCACCCCGGCAGTGCCCCGCGGTGAAGGCGATCTTCATGCCGGGATCGACGTAGCCCAGCGTGCAGACGCGGTTGCCCTGGTGGATCTCCATGCCCGGATAGACCACAACGGGGTCCGCTTCGGCCGGCGCAAGCGGCAGCCACTGCGCGAGCGCGGCCGCGGTGACCGACGCGATGAATGCGCGCATTGCCAGGCGACGCACCATGTACTCCGATCCGTCGGGGCCAAATCTCGACCGATTTGAGATTACGGCGTGACTTTGCGTTACGCAGAAGTCTTCGCGCCGTCCGTCACCGGCGTTACGTCGATGTCGCCACCGCAACGGCCGCCTCGGCCTGCTCCGCGCCGCGCGGCGCCCAACCGGGCGGCCCGAAAACGTAGCCCAGGCGATCGCGAAGCCGAGTCGCCGTACGCCAGTCGCGGGCGATCGCGACGTATTCGCGGGTCTGCAGCTTCCAGATGTTGAACGTGTCGACCCGCTTGGTGAGGCCGTAGTGCGGCCGGAAGAGCTCGGCCTGGAAGCTGCCGAACAGCCGGTCCCAGATGATGAGGATTCCGCCGTAGTTCTTGTCGAGGTAGATCTGGTCCATCCCGTGGTGCACGCGGTGGTGCGACGGGGTGTTGAACACGAACTCGAACGGCCGCGGCAACTTGTCGATCCGCTCGGTGTGCACCCAGAACTGGTAGATGAGGCTGATCGAGAAGCTGAAGAACACCATCCAGGGCGGTATCCCCAGCAACGGCAGCGGAACCCACATCAGGATCTCGCCGCTGTTGTTCCACTTCTGGCGCAGGGCCGTCGCGAAGTTGAAGTATTCGCTGGAGTGATGGGCCTGGTGCGTCGCCCAGATCAACCGCACCCGGTGCGCGATCCGGTGGTAGGCGTAGTACAGCAGGTCGACGCCGACCAGCGCGATCACCCAGGTGTACCAACGGCCGACCGAGAGGTGCCAGGGCGCCACGTAGGCGTACAGGGCGGCGTAGCCGAACAGTGCCAGTGTCTTCCACGCGGCGGTGGTGCCCACCGAAACCAGACCCATCGAGATGCTGGCCATCGCGTCGCGGGTGAAGTACGCGCCGGACGCCGGCCGGGCGTCGCCGACGATGCTTTCCAGCTTGCGCGCCGCCGACCATTCCAGCGTCAACAGCAGCAAGAAGAAGGGAATGGCGAGCAGCACCGGGTCCCGCAGCTGCGGGGGCAGGGCGGTCACGAACTCTGAAAGCGCACTCACAGGCATAAGACTACGACGACTGGCCGCACCGCCGGGTCGCCTTGGTCCGGCATGCGGCCCACACTGTGGTGACGGGATCGACCGACGTGAGGTGTCGAGCGTTGAGCGCTGTGGTGGTGATCGGCTCGGGGTTCGCCGGGTTGTGGGCGGCGCTCGGGGCCGCCCGCCGGCTCGACGAGCTCGCCATTCCGGCGGGCACGGTCGACATCACGGTGCTGGCCGCCCGGCCGTTCCACGACATCCGGGTGCGCAACTACGAGGCCGACCTGACCCCGTGCCGCATCCCGCTCGCCGACCTGCTCGACCCCGTCGGGGTGGCACACGTCGCCACCGAGGTGACCGCCATCGACACCGACGCCCGCACCGTCGCCACGGCGGGCGGTGCGACGTACGCCTACGACCGGCTGGTGCTGGCGTCGGGCAGCCGTGTGGCCAAACCGGCCCTACCGGGCGTGCGGGAGTTCGCCTTCGACGTGGACACCTACGACGGAGCGCTGGCGCTGCGGGACCACCTCCGCCGGCTGGCCGACGATTCGCCGACGCCCGCGGCCGGCACCGTGGTCGTGGTCGGGGCGGGGCTGACCGGGATAGAAGTGTCCTGCGAGCTGCCGGACAGGTTGCGGCGGCTGTTCGCCGCGACCGGCATTGCTCCCCGGGTGGTGTTGCTGGATCGCAGCCGGATCGGCTCCGACATGGGCGCCTCGGCGCGCCCGGTGATCGAAGAGGCCCTATCGGCCAACGGCGTCGAAGCCCGGGCGGGAGTGGGTGTTGCCGCGATCGACGAGGGCGGTGTGTCGCTCACCTCCGGCGAGCGCCTCGCGGCGGCCACCGTGGTGTGGTGTGCCGGCATGCGGGCCAGCCCGCTGACCGAGCAACTGCCGGTGGCGCGCGACGGCCTGGGTCGGGTGCCCGTCGATGACTGCCTGCGGGTCATCGGTGTGCCCGCGGTCTTCGCCGCGGGCGATGTCGCCGCCGCCCGCATGGACGACGACCACCTGTCGGTCATGTCGTGTCAACACGGCCGCCCCATGGGCCGCTATGCCGGGTACAACGTCATCAGCGACCTGTTCGGAGAGCCGCTCCTGCCACTCCGAATCCCTTGGTATGTCACGGTTCTCGACCTCGGGCCGGCCGGCGCGGTCTACACCGAGGGGTGGGACCGGGTGGTCGTGTCGAGCGGCGCGCGGGCCAAGGAGACGAAGCGGACGATCAACGCCCGGCGGATCTACCCGCCGCTGAGCGGCGACCGCGCCGACCTACTGGCGGCCGCCGCGCCGGAGCTGCAGCCCCGTCCTTAGCGGTCGGACTGCGCTTCGTCGCCGGCGTACCACTGCACCGCACGGACTCCCGGCTGTAGGGAGAGTTCCGCGACCAACCGCTCCAGCCGGGACGGGGCGTCCCCGTCCATGAGGAGGTGAGCGGTCAAGGTGACCTCGTCGTCGCCGGCGTGCGCGGTATGGATGCCGCGCAGCGTGATGTCGTTGCCGCTCGCGTGCTGCACGATCTGGGCGCGCGCGTATTTCTCGTGTTTCGGGCGGGCGACCACCTGCACCAGATATGGCCGCAGGCTTTCGTCTTCGTCGCCGGTGTTGTCGCGGTCGATCAGCCGGCCAAGCGGGCGCCCGAAGACGTGGATGGCGATGACGGTCCCCGTACCGATCAACGCGAAGACCAGGTGCCCGGAGGCCGCCAGGACGCCGATGGCCGCGGAGCACCACAGGGTGGCGGCGGTGTTGAGGCCGCGGACGTTCAC
Organism: Mycobacterium sp. E1715; assembly: GCF_001667625.1. Taxonomy (NCBI): domain Bacteria; kingdom Bacillati; phylum Actinomycetota; class Actinomycetes; order Mycobacteriales; family Mycobacteriaceae; genus Mycobacterium; species Mycobacterium sp. E1715. Next base: position 4,761 of record NZ_LZJJ01000231.1, on the reverse strand, counting down.
CCCTTCGCGCAGGATCACGCCACCGCCGAGGAACCCGATGCCGGACACCACGTAAGACGCGACCCGGGTGGGGCTGGTGTCCGTGGTGGCGGCGGCGTACAGCACGAACAACGTCGCGCCGCCGGCCACCAGCGCGTTGGTGCGCAGGCCGGCCCGGCGCGCCCGCCATTGCCGCTCAAGGCCGATCAGGGCGCCGCAGCCCACTCCGACGGCGAGCCGGAGCGCGAAGTCGGCGACGCTCAGCGTCTCCATCGGCACTCCTTCCCCTCATGACCATCCGACGCAGCCGCAGCTAATCAGGCCCAGGTGAACAGCGGGTGGACCCCAACCGAACCGGATGCGATACGGCAATGCGCGCGAAACCTGTGGGGCGCCTTGCCGTTGCGCCGCGGTCAGGACGGGCGCCGCGCTATCGCGCGCTGAGCTTCTGAGGGCAATAGTATTTCGCGGCGATCGCCAGGAACGACGTCGCGTGATCGGCGGTGAGTCCGGGGTTCTGCGCCTGCAATTCGCTCACCATTTGGGGCCCGTACTCGCCGCTGTTCATCGACTCGCACACGGCCCTGGCGAACTGGACGGCCGCGTCGGGCGTCTTGTAGGTGATGCCAGCGCTCCGCAGCGAAGCGAGGAAGCTCGACTCGTCGACGGCACCGGTGTCCGGATCAGCGTAGGCCGGCGCGGCGAGCCCGATCCCAGCCCAGACGCCGAGCAGAGCCACCAGCAGCCTCATAGCCGAGGATTGTCTCACGACGGCCGGTCGAGCGCAGCGCGGAATCACGGCTGAATCGCCTTATCGTTCAGCTCAACTCGGCCGGAGCGGGTCAAGCTTTGCTGAGGTGGTGCGGGCAGTAGTACTTCGCGGAAATCATCGCGAAGTTGGAAGCCATCTCCATGTCCATCCCCGGGTTGTGCATCTTGACGTCGTGGACCAGCTCCAGGCCCGACTCGCCGTTGTTCAAGCACGAGCACACCGCCCGGCCCGCCCCGACGGCTGCGTCCGGGCTGGCGAAGGTGAAGCCGGCTTGATGCAGGGCTGAGAGGAACGCGCCGTCGTCACCGTCCGGCACTGGCGGCGGATCCGCGTATGCCGGTGCGGCCAGTCCGATTACGAGGAAAGCGCCCAGTGGCGCCAGCAGCCGTTTCATTACCTACCTTCTTTCATGGCGGCGGCAAGAGGATCGGAGGCGTTGCCTGCCAGACCGTTTGACAGACCACACCTGGATTCTGAATGGCCTTGCCCCTCAACCCAACTGGGCATCGGCGGGCAGGACCTTGGACTTGTCTCCCTTCTTCAGGTGCACCGCGTGGATGCCGGGCTTCTTCGCCAGCTGCTCGAGCAGGGCGTCGAGCCCCTCCGGGTCGACATTGTGGTGCTGGACGGTTTCGGGTTTTTCCGATATCTGCGCGACCAGACGCTTGAGTTGTTCCGGCGATTGTTTGTCTTTGAGGTCCTTGATCGGTTTCATCCGGTTGCGCACGCTGGCGCCCACCACGGTCGGTCCGCCTGCGCCGAGGGCGCTGCCCAGCATTCCCGCCATCCCCATCGAACTGAACAGGCCGCCCTCGCCCAGGGCGGCCGCGGGCACGGCCTCGGGTCCGGCGGCCGACAACGCGGCGGCGACCGTCCTGATGGCTGGTGTGGCCGAGGCCCAGCTGGGCGGCACGGTCAACTGCCCAACCAAAGTGCCGCGCGCAAAGCCCGCCGCCGGGCTGATCGCGTCGTACAGCGTCCCCCGGCCGAAGCCCAGCACCCCCAGGCCGGCCCCCAGGGCATCCTTCGGCAACGCCCCATACGCGATAGGTGGGGCGAATTTGAGCCATTGCGACAGGGGAAAGTTGATCAGCAACCCAACGTCGTTGAACTGTGTGGTCAGCCCGAGCGGCACCTTGACCGCGTTGTACATGGCGGTGATCAGCGGGGTGCCGGCGGGAGTCGTGCCGAAGCCTTTCAAGAACGTGGTGATCGCGGTGTTGTATTGGGTGGCCAGCTGCGAGAGCCATGCCAGGATCGGGTTGCCCGGGCCCGCGGTGAGCGAGGTGGCCGCCGAGTTGATGGTGGACGCCACGCTGCCCGCCGACGTGCCCGCGGATTGGCTCATCGCGGCCGCTTGCGTCGTGGTGCCCGCGCCGGTGGTGGTCTGCGGCGGCTCGGCGAACGGGGTCAATCGGGTGGCCGCCTCCGACGAACTGGCGTAGGTGTCCATGGCCACGGCGTCTTGGGCCCACATTTCGCCGTACTGTGTCTCGGTGGCGGCGATCGCCGCCGTGTTCTGCCCGAGCAGGTTGGTCGCCATCAGCTGCGCCAAGAGCGCGCGGTTTTCCGCGATCACCGGAGGCGGCACGTGGGCGGCGAACGCCGTCTCGTAGGCCGCCGCCGCCGCGGACGCTTGGCTCGCGGCTTCCTGGGCCTGGGCGGCGGTCTGCTGCATCCAGGCGACGTACGGGTACGCCGCGGACGCCATCGCGACCGATGACGGGCCCACCCACGGCCCAGTAGTCAGGCTGGAGATCACCCCGGAATAGGCGGTGGCGGTGGACTGCAGTTCGGTGGCCAGGTTCTCCCAGGCCGTCGCGGCGGCCACCAGTGAACCCACTCCCGGCCCGGTGTACATCCGGCCCGAGTTGAACTCCGGCGGAAAGGCTCCGTAAAACATTGCTGTCCCCTTACTCAGGCGCTTGGGTCGACGGTGCTGGGCTGCTGTGCGTGGCGGTCATCGCGGTCACTCCTCGATGTAAGGGATCACGATGATGGTGGCCGCGGCCGGATCGGCCTCGGCGACCGCGCCGCCCAGTGCGCCGGCCGCCGCGGCGGTGCCTCCGACGGAGTGGGTCGCGCTGGCGGCAATCGCGCGTCCCGCCAAGCCGGACAGGGCCATCTGGCTGAAGACGCCCTCTTCGCCGGCCAGCGCGGCGGGCGCGGCGGCCAGGTTGGTAGGCAGCACCTGGGCGATCGTTCGAATCGCCGGAGCCGCTTGCGTCCAGCCCTGTGGTACCGACATGCTCCCGATCACGCGCGCCTCCCCCATGGATCCGGACACGGGCCCAACGGCGGAGCTGAGCATCGGCTTCACCGCACTCGAGCCACTGGTCAGCGGGGCGAGAGCGCCAGTGATTGCCTTCGGGCCGGACAAGTAGGCGGCGGCGCTCTGGCCGTTCTGACCCCACGCGTACGCCTGACCGAAGGACAGGAACGGACCGCCCGGGACGCTGCTCCACGACTGAGGGGAATACGGGCCCGTCAGCACCGACCAGATGTTGTTCCAGTAGTCCAGGTTTTGTCCGATTCCGGTGGTGAGGCCGGTCCCGGTCGTGCCGGCGTTCGGAGCCGCGTTGCCGGCATTGACCGCGGTCTGCATCGTCGTGCTCAGCTGGGACAGCTGCGCGGCGGTGTTGCCGCTCGACTGTGCACTCGACTGGGTGACGGCTGCCGCCTGCATCGGCCCGGCCGACTCGTTGGTGGTCTGGGGCGGCTCGGCGAACGGTGTCAGCTGCGACGCGGTCGCCGACGATGCCGCGTAGCCGTACATAGCGGCGGCGTCCTGTGCCCACATCTCCATGTACTGCGCTTCGGTGGCGGCGATCGCCGGCGTGTTCTGGCCGAGGATGTTGGTCGCGATCAGGGCCGCCAGCAGGGCGCGATTGGCCGCGATAACCGGTGGTGGGACGGTGGCCGCGAACGCGGCCTCGTAGGCGCCCGCGGCCAGCTTGGCCTGGGCGCCGGCCGCCTCGGCCTGAGCACCGGTGGCGTTGATCCACGCCACGTATGGCGCCGCGGCGGACGCCATCGCCATCGACGAAGGGCCCGTCCAGGGCCCGGTCGCCAACGTTTCGATGGTCGCGTTGTACGACGCGCCCGCGGCCTGCAACTCTGCGGCCAATTCGTCCCAGGCCGCCGCGGCGGCCAGCAGCGGGCCCGAGCCCGCACCGACATACATCCGCCCCGAGTTGATCTCCGGCGGAAGCGCCCCGAAATCCAGCATCTACTACCTCCGGTCCCGCAAGTGGCCGCCATGGTAGGCGCGGCCTTGCTGCCTCGGCCGCATCCGCGCCGCGGTTCTAAGGAAACACATGAAATCGGCTACAGAAGACATGGGCTTATTTCGCATGCTGCAGACAACGGACCATTCTCTTCCTTAGCTGATATCCCCGACAAGATTGACGTCCGACTCAAGTCAAACACCGCTCAATCAATATACGATCATCGTGAGCGAAAAGTATTCGGCCCGCGTTCCCGCCGCGTTTACGGAATGTAAAAAGTGAATGTCATCGCACTGCCGACTGGTGTGAGGATTGTCCGCAGACAGCTATCTACCAAATTCAACTATTGCCTGTTTAAGCGTCTTATAGCGACGCAGAGCAACGGTTCACACAGAACTGGTAAACCGCGATACCCCCCGAAAGCGTTAATCAGCCGAATCGCGCTTCGGCCGACCTCGCTGCATTATTTGAATTTGTTGCAATAGCTGTGAGCCGCAACCTCCTCAAGCCATATTAAAAACAACAAAATGCCCGCATGCGGGGCGATGCCGCGAATGGCGGCGGCTTAACGCTCGCACCATGGCTCGCGTGTCGGCCCGAACTAATTACCTCGGTCTCAGACGCAATTACGCCCAGCTCGAACCGACGGCGCTGTCGGTGCTGGCCATGTTGTTGCCGGCGCTCTGCACCTTCTGCCCGTGGGCGTTGGCCTGCCAGGAGTTCATCACCCAGTTGGGTCGCAACTTCCAGGTGATCTACGAGCAGGCCAACGCCCACGGGCAG
>NZ_LZJJ01000230.1:0-6446 GCF_001667625.1 Mycobacterium sp. E1715 | reverse complement strand
GCGCCGGCAGCAGCTGGCGTGAACTGGGAGACGACGTCCGCGAGGCGCTCGGCGAGGCGCTGCTGGACCCTCAGGGCTGGACGGTCGACGAGTCGTCCGGCCCCGATCTGGAATCCGTTGCCGCGGAACTGCTTGCCGGGCCCGTCGGCGCGCTTGCCGCCTCGCACGGCGGGTCGATCGAGCTGGTCTCGGTGGCCGGCCACACCGTCACGGTCCGGATGGTCGGCGCGTGTGACGGGTGCCCGGCCGCGTCGTCTACGCTGCGGGACGTCTTCGAGCGCGAGCTGCGGCAGCGGGTCGGCCAGCAGGTGGTTGTCTCCTGCGAAAACAATTCGGCCGCAATATCATTCGGTAAGAAGCTGCTCTCGCTGATCGTCCGCTAGGGCTTGTCGATTCCAGTGTGCGCTCAGGGCTTTGAGTGTGCGACCCGGGCGGCGACACGCCGGTCGTGATCGCCCTGTACGCACACGCGACGCGGCCTCAGCGCACTGCCCGGTAGAAATGAGCCATGACCGAACTCTGGGTGGAGCGCACGGGATCGCGCCGTTACACCGGACACAGCTCGCGCGGTGCGCGGGTACTCGTCGGGTCCGAAGACGTCGACGGCGTGTTCACCCCCGGCGAGCTGCTGAAGATCGCGCTCGCCGCGTGCAGCGGGATGTCCAGCGACCAGCCGCTCGCCCGCCGGCTCGGCGATGACTACCACGCGGTGGTCAGGGTGTCCGGGGACGCCGACCGCGAACGCGAGGTGTATCCGCTCCTGGAAGAGACGCTCGAGCTGGACCTGTCCGGGCTGACGGCGGAGGAGAAGGAGCGGCTGCTGGCGGTGGTCGACCGGGCCATCGACCTGGTCTGCACCGTCGGGCGCACGCTCAAGGCCGGTACGCAGGTCAACTTCAAGGTCGCCGATGTCGGAACCTGACGTCCGGCTCACCGCCTGGGTGCACGGGAAGGTCCAGGGCGTCGGCTTCCGCTGGTGGACGCGCAGCCGGGCGCTCGAGTTGGGGCTCACCGGCTACGCGGCCAACCAGGCCGACGGCCGCGTGCTGGTGGTCGCCCAGGGGCCGCGCGAGGCCGGTGAGCAACTGCTGGCGCTGCTGGAAGGCGGCCAGGCGTGGCCGGCCAGGCCCGGCCGCGTCGACAAGGTGGTCGCCGACTGGTCGCAGCCGCGGGAACGCTTCGACGGGTTCGTCGAGCGCTGACGCAACCTCCCGGAGCGTGACAGAAGTGGCCACTGTGACCAGTGCGGCAAGGCGTGAACAACGGCCGCATTTCCGGCCTCCCGACACCCCTCGGTGCGGCCGAGCCGGGCGATCCGAGCGGTAGTCTGGCTCGCCGTGTACCTCAAGAGTCTGACGCTGAAGGGCTTCAAGTCCTTCGCTTCGCCGACGACTCTGCGCTTCGAGCCGGGCATCACCGCGGTCGTCGGGCCCAACGGTTCGGGCAAGTCCAACGTCGTCGACGCCCTGGCCTGGGTGATGGGGGAGCAGGGGGCGAAGACGCTGCGCGGCGGCAAGATGGAAGACGTCATCTTCGCCGGCACCTCGTCGCGGGCCCCGCTCGGCCGCGCCGAAGTCACCGTCACCATCGACAACTCCGACAACGCGCTGCCGATCGAATACTCCGAGGTGTCGATCACCCGGCGCATGTTCCGCGACGGCGCCAGCGAATACGAAATCAACGGCGCCAGTTGCCGTTTGATGGACGTACAGGAACTGCTGAGCGACTCCGGGATCGGCCGTGAGATGCACGTCATCGTCGGCCAGGGCAAGCTCGACGAGATCCTGCAGTCGCGACCGGAAGACCGTCGCGCCTTCATCGAAGAGGCCGCCGGGGTGCTCAAGCACCGCAAGCGCAAGGAAAAGGCCCTCCGCAAACTCGACGCGATGTCGGCCAACCTGGCCCGCCTCACCGACCTCACCACTGAGCTGCGCCGCCAGCTCAAACCGCTGGGCCGCCAGGCCGAGGTGGCCCGCCGCGCCCAGACCATCCAGGCCGACCTGCGCGACGCCCGGTTGCGCCTGGCCGCCGACGACCTGGTCAACCGGCAGACCGAGCGCGACGCCATCTTCGAGGCGGAAGCCGCGATCCGCCGCGAGCACGACGAGGCCGCCGCCCGCCTGGCCGTGGCTTCCGAGGAGCTCACCGCGCACGAGGCGGCCGTCGCCGAACTCTCGCAGCGGGCCGAATCGGTGCAGCACACCTGGTTCGGGCTCTCCGCGCTGGCCGAACGGGTGGCCGCGACGGTCCGTATCGCCAGCGAACGCGCGCATCATCTGGACGTGGAGCCGGCGCCGCCCAGCGACACCGACCCCGACGCGTTGGAGGCCGAGGCCGAGCGGGTCGCCGTCGCCGAGCGGCAATTGCTGGCCGAACTCGCCGAGACACGCACCCGGCTCGATGCCGCGCGCGCCGAGCTGGGCGAGCGCGAGCGCGAGGCCGCCGAGGCCGATCGGGCCCACCTGGCGGCGGTGCGGGCCGAGGCGGACCGGCGCGAAGGCCTGGCGCGGCTGGCCGGTCAGGTCGAGACCATGCGTGCGCGCGTCGAATCCATCGACGACAGCGTCGCCCGGCTGTCCGAGCGCATCGAACAGGCCGCCGCCCGCGCGCAGCAGTCCAAGGCGGAGTTCGAAACCGTGCAGGGCCGCGTCGGCGAGCTCGACCAGGGCGAGGTGGGCCTCGACGAGCACCACGAGCGCACTGTGGCCGCCCTTCGGTTGGCCGACGCGCGCGTCGCCGAACTGCAGGCCGCCGAGCGCGACGCAGAACGCCGGGTGGCCTCGCTGCGGGCCCGCATCGACGCGCTGGCGGTCGGGCTGGAGCGCAAGGACGGCGCGGCCTGGCTGACCGAAAACCACGCCGGGACAGGGCTTTTCGGGCCGATCGCCAAGCTGGTCAAGGTCCGCTCCGGCTACGAGGCGGCGCTGGCCGCGGTGCTGGGATCGGCGGCCGACGCCCTGGCCGCCGAGAGCTTCGGCGCGGCCCGGTCCGCGGTCGCCGCGCTCAAGCAAGCGGACGGCGGACGGGCGGCGCTGGTGCTCGGCGATTGGCCCGCCGAGGACGCCGCGGCGCGCGACGCGCTGCCCGGATCCGCCCTGTGGGCGCTGGACCTGATCGAGGCGCCCGCGCGGCTGCGCGGCGCCATCACGGCGATGCTCTCGGGCGTCGCGGTGGTCGACGACCTGGATCAGGCGCTCGAGCTGGTGGCGGCGCGTCCGCGGTTGCGTGCGGTCACGCTCGACGGTGACCTGGTGGGCGCCGGCTGGGTGAGCGGGGGCTCCGACCGCAAGCTGTCCACGCTCGAGGTGACCTCGGAAATCGATAAGGCCGGCAGCGAGCTGGCCACCGCGGAATCGCAGGTCGCCCAGCTGACCGCGGCGCTGTCCGGCGCGCTGACCGAGCAGGCCGCCCGCCAGGACTCCGCCGAGCAGGCGTTGGCCGCGCTCAACGAATCCGACACCGCGATCTCGGCGATGTACGAGCAGCTGGGCCGGCTCGGGCAGGAAGCCCGCACCACCGAAGACGAGTGGACCAGGTTGTTGCGGCAGCGCGAGGAGCTCGAGGCCGGCCGCGCGCAGACCGTCCAAGAAGTCACGGAACTGGAAAACCGGCTGCGCAACGCCCAAGAGACGCAACACGTTCAGGCCGAAGAGCCCAACCATACCGAGGTCCGCCAGCGGATCGCCGCCGCCGCAGAGGCGGCCCGCAGCGCGGAGGTGGAGGCCCGGCTGGCGGTGCGCACCGCCGAGGAGCGGGCCAACGCGGTGCGCGGGCGAGCGGATTCCCTGCGCCGCGCCGCGGCCGCGGAACGCGAGGCGCGGCTGCGGGCCCAACAGGCGCGCGAGGCTCGGTTGCGCGCGGCCGCGGTGGCCGCGGCGGTGGCCGACGCCGGACGCCTGCTGGCGCAGCGACTGGACCTGGTGGTCGGGGCGGCATCGAAGATCCGCGACGCGCTGGCGGCCGAACGCCAGGGCCGGGCGACGGCGATGGCGGCAGTGCGCGACGAGGTGAACGCGCTCAGCGCCCGGGTCGCCACGCTCACCGACTCGCTGCACCGCGACGAGGTGGCCAACGCGCAGGCCGCGATGCGCATCGAGCAGCTCGAGCAGATGGTGCTCGAGCAGTTCGGAATGGCGCCCGCCGACCTGATCGCCGAGTACGGGCCGGACGTGTCGCTGCCGCCCACCGAGCTGGAGATGGCCGAGTTCGAGCAGGCCCGCGAACGCGGTGAGCAGGTGGTCGCCCCGGCGCCGATGCCGTACGACCGGCCCACCCAGGAGCGGCGGGCCAAACGCGCCGAGCGGGAGCTCGCGGAGCTGGGCCGGGTCAATCCGCTGGCGCTCGAGGAGTTTGCCGCGCTGGAGGAGCGCTACAACTTCCTGTCCACCCAGCTTGAGGACGTAAAGGCGGCCCGCAAGGATCTGCTGGACGTCGTCGCCGACGTGGACGCCCGCATCCTGCAGGTGTTCAGCGACGCGTTCGTCGACGTGGAACGCGAATTCCGGGAAGTCTTCACCGTGCTGTTCCCCGGCGGCGAGGGGCGGCTGCGGCTGACCGATCCCGACGACATGCTCACCACCGGCATCGAGGTCGAGGCGCGCCCGCCCGGCAAGAAGATCACCCGGTTGTCTTTGCTGTCCGGTGGCGAGAAGGCGCTGACCGCGGTCGCGATGCTGGTGGCCATTTTCCGCGCCCGCCCCTCGCCGTTCTACATCATGGACGAGGTGGAAGCGGCGCTCGACGACACCAACCTGCGCCGCCTGATCAGCCTCTTCGAGCTGCTCCGGGCGCGCTCGCAGCTGATCATCATCACGCACCAGAAGCCCACGATGGAGGTCGCCGACGCCCTGTACGGCGTGACCATGCAGGGCGACGGCATCACCGCGGTGATCTCGCAGCGGATGCGCGGGCAGCAGGTCGAGCAGCTGGTGTCCAGCTCCTCCTAGCCCTGCGCGGGTGCCCAACCGGGTACTGACGGCGGAGTTTCGGCGATTTCTGCGCCCAGGACGCACGCTCGACGCCCGGGACGCACACCCGATGCCCCCTGAGCGCCGGCCCGCTTGAAACAATGTCAGCGTGTCGCAAGGTCTTTGGATCGCCATCGCGGTCGTCGCCGTCCTGGTTGTCATCGCCGCGCTGGTCCTGGGCCTGGTGCGCTACCGCCGCCGGCGGATCAGCTTCACGGCCAAGCCGGAGCCCGGCGCGATCGACCGGTCGGGCGGCTACACCGCGTCGTCCGGCATCACCTTCAGCCAAACGACCCAGGCCGACCGGCTCGACACCACCGGCCTGCCCGCGGTGGGCGACGACGCCACCATTCCCCGCGACGCGCCGCGGCGCACGATCTCCGAGGTCGAACTCCCGGAGCCGGAGGCCCCGGAAACGATCGCCCCGCCGCCGGTAGCGCCCCCCGAGCCGCCGCCGGCGGCCCCCGAGGTGCCCGAGGCCCCAGAGATCGAGGCCATCGCGCCGCCGGAGGGCCGGCTGGAGCGGCTGCGCGGCCGGCTGGCCCGCTCGCAGAACGCGCTGGGGCGCAGCGTGCTGGGCCTGATCGGCGGCGGCGACCTCGACGAGGACGCCTGGCAGGACGTCGAGGACACCCTGCTGGTCGCCGACCTGGGCCCGGTGGTCACCGATTCGGTGATGACGCAGCTGCGCGCCCGCCTGGCCGGCAGCGACGTGCGCTCCGAGGCCGACGCGAAGGCCGTCCTGCGCGACGTGCTCATCCGCGAGCTGCACCCCGAAATGGACCGCTCGATCCGCGCCCTGCCGCACGCCGACCACCCGTCGGTGCTGCTGGTCGTCGGAGTGAACGGCACCGGAAAGACCACCACCGTCGGCAAGCTGGCGCGGGTCTTGGTGGCCGACGGACGCCGCGTCGTGCTGGGCGCCGCCGACACCTTCCGGGCCGCCGCGGCCGACCAGCTGCAGACCTGGGCCTCCCGGGTGGGCGCGGAGGTGGTGCGCGGGCCCGAAGGCGCCGACCCCGCATCGGTGGCTTTCGACGCCGTCGACAAGGGCATCGCCGCAGGCGCCGACGTGGTGCTCATCGACACCGCCGGCCGGCTGCACACCAAGGTCGGGCTGATGGACGAGCTCGACAAGGTCAAGCGCGTCGTTACACGACGCGCCGCCGTCGACGAGGTGCTGCTGGTGCTCGACGCCACCATCGGACAGAACGGGTTGGCCCAGGCGCGGGTGTTCGCCGACGTCGTCGAGATCACGGGCGCCGTGCTGACCAAGCTGGACGGAACGGCCAAGGGCGGCATCGTATTCCGCGTCCAACAGGAACTCGGCGTGCCGGTGAAGCTCGTCGGGCTCGGGGAGGGGCCCGACGACCTGGCGCCGTTCGAGCCGGGCGCTTTCGTCGACGCGCTGCTCGGCTGAAACCGCTTACACGGCGAGCGGGACGTTAATACCGCCGAAACACAGTGGCCCCATTGCGG
>NZ_LZJJ01000229.1:0-13014 GCF_001667625.1 Mycobacterium sp. E1715 | reverse complement strand
CCCAACTACGTCCACATCGACCTCAAGGAAGAATTCGCCGGCTCGATCCCGGCCAACGTGACCGCGCGCGTGGTGCCCAGCAATGTCTTCGCCGTGTCGTCGGTTCAGTTGGTGGGCTCCCCGAACCGGGAGCGCCCAGCGGCAACGATCCGCGACGGGGCGCATATTCCGGAGGACAAGCGGCTTCCGACGGTGTTGTTCCAGACGACCGTGACGAAGTTGCGCGACCTGCTCGCCGCGGCGGGCCGCGACCGGGACGACCGGTCGGTGGGGATCCTGGCCGCGCTGGGCGCCGCCACCGATCACCGCCGCGTCAGCCTCCTGAACGCCGGCGCGCAATTGAATCGCCTTCTCGACCAGCTCAATTCGATTGTCAGCACCGACGCCGGCCCCTCGACGGTGTCCGCGTTGCTGGATGCGACTCGGGGGCTGGCGCAGACCGCCCCCGATTTGCTCGACGCGCTGCACCAGGCCGTCGAGCCGATGCGGACCTTCGCCGAGACGCGCGGTCAGCTGGCCGCGTTGCTGTCGGGCGCTGACTACACGGTCGGCACCACGCGCCAGTCGTTGGGCAACCATATCGACCAACTCATAGGGATCACAACCGATTTCACGCCCGTGCTCGGTGTGCTGGCGCAGAAGTCCAATAACTTTGTGCCCGCGGTCGCCAAGCTGGACAACCTGGCCAACCAGTTCATGGAGCAGGTCTGGAACCCGGTCACCAACCTCGGCAACATGCGCGCGATGCTGACGTTCACCCCCAGTTCCACCTACACCCGCGCCGACTGCCCCCATTACGGCGAGCTGAAGGGACCCAGCTGTTTCACCGCACCGCTGATACCGGTGCGGCCCGACCTTCCCGACGTCCTGCTGCCGCAGAACTATCAACCGCCCAAGGATCTGGCCCCGCCACCGGGCACGGTGATCGGCCCGGACGGAAATCTCGTCGCCGTGGGTCCGCCGCTGATCAACCCGAACCCCAACCTGTCCGATCCCAATCCCCCACTGCCCGCGGGGATCACGCCGTCACCGCCAGTGCCCGGGAGTGCGAACCCCGACAACCCGTCGCCGGGGGCGCCCGCCACGCCGCAGCCCCACGAACCGTGGGTCGCACCGGTGGCGCCAAAGGCACCGTGGATCCCGCAGGCGTCGTTCGGCGGGAACGTGGGACCCGTTGGGAGCCAGTACGAACGGAACATGTTGGGCGTGATCACCGGCGAGCCTGCGACCGCCGCCACCGAGCTGCTGCTGGGCCCGGTCGCCCGCGGCACGACGGTGTCCATCACCCATCCGCCGGCTCATCCGCCCGGGGAGGCCAAATGAGGTTTCGAGGCCCGCTCGTCGCGTTGACCCTGTTCATGGTCGTCTCGCTGACCTTGACGTGGCTGGTGTACGTCAGCCTGCGCCGTGACGTGGCCGGCAACACCGCCACGTATTCGGCGGTCTTCAGCGACGTCTACGGGTTGCGCGAAGGCGACGACGTCCGGATGGCCGGCGTGCGCGTCGGCCGGGTCGAAAAGATCGAGCTCGAGGGGAATCTCGCGAAGGTCTCGTTCGTGGTGCAGCAGGAACAACGGCTGTTCGGAAACACCCTCGCGTCGGTCACCTATCAGAACATCGTCGGCCAGCGTTACCTCGGGCTGTCCCTGGGCAGGGACGGCAGCCCGCAGCAGCTCCCACCGGGTAGCACGATTCCCCTGGAACGCACCGAGCCCTCCTTCGACGTCACCACGCTGCTGAACGGCTACGAACCGTTGTTCAGCCTGCTGAACCCCCACGACGCCGACAACCTCACCAAGGGCATCATCGCCTCGCTGCAAGGCGACACGTCGTCGCTGACCACGCTCGTCGGCCAGACCTCAACGCTCACAGAGACATTCGCGGGCCGGGACCAGGCCCTCGGCAGCGTGATCACCAATCTCAACAAGGTGATGGCCAACCTGGCCCAGCAGAACGACAACCTCGACGGGGTGATCACCCAGACCCGCGGCGTCGTGGGCGAGCTCGACGTCCGGCGCCCCGACCTGGTGGCCTCGGTCGGTTCGTTGGCCCGGGTGACCGACCGGCTGTCGACCGCGGCGACGGACGTGTACCCGGCGCTGCGCGAGTTCATCGACCGCCAGCCCGGTGCCACCAAACACATCATGGAGGTCGAACCGCAGGTGGCGTTCTTCGGCGACAACATTCCGCTGCTGCTCAAGGGGCTCGCCCGGGTCGGCAACCAAGGCGCCTACGGCAACGCCTACGTGTGCGACGTGAACTTCATGGGGTTCTTCCCCGGCCTCAACGACGTGGTGCCGATCATCGTCAACGCCGCGACCCCGGGCAATAAGGCGTGGCACAGCCCCAGATGCAGGAGCACGGCGGATGGCTGACGCGTCGGTGTGGCAGCGGATGAGGAAACGACCGCTGGAAAGCTACAACAAGACCTGGCTCGGGTTCATCGCCGTCGCGGTGGTCGCGGTGATCATCGGGGTGATGCTGCTCGTGCACGCGCTCGGCGCCGAATATCGGCACTACACCGCCGAGTTCCTGCAAGCCGCCTCGCTGCGGGCCGGCAACCCGATCGTGGTCGCAGGCATCCCGGTGGGCAACGTCACCAGCATGAAACTCGTCGGCGACCACGTCGAGGCGGGGCTGAAGATTCGGGACAACATCGCGCTCGGCAAGGATTCCCGGGCGCAGATCAAGGTCACCACCATCCTGGGTTCGCGGTACCTCTCGCTGGAACCCGCCGGCGCGGCGCACCTGCCCAACAACACCTTCGACCTGGCACACACCGAGGTGCCCTACGACCTGCAAGCCGCGCTGCAGGACGCCACCACCACTTTCGAACAGGTCGACTCCGACCGGTTCGCGCAGTCGCTCGCAGTGCTCGGCAAGCAGCTCGAAGGACTGCCTGCGGTTGTGCCGCAAGCGATTTCGAACATCCACACGCTCTCGTCGATCATCGCGCTCCGACGTGACCAGCTGGGCCAGCTGCTGCGCAGCACCGAACAGGTGACCAACACGCTGCGGCGTCAGCAGGCCGACATCGGCACCCTGGTCAACCAGGGCCAAGACCTGCTGGGCCAGTTCGTCGCGCGGCGAGCCGTTTTCCACGCGATGATGCAATCCCTGTCGAGCCTCGTCGACACCATGAGCCAGGTCGTGGTCAACGACCGGCCGGCCCTGGACGCGCTGATCAAGGACATGCGCGACTTCACCAACCTGATGTCCGGGCACGACGACCTGCTGCACAGCATGCTGCAAACCAGCCCGATCTTCTTCCGCGAGGCGGCCAACCTCACGGGTGACGGAAACGCGATCAACTTCAACGCCCCCAACGTCCCACTGATCGACTCGTGGATGTGCGCAATCAGCGGCCGCGCCAAGCAGTTCGGCATGATCCAGTACTTCAAGGATTGCAAGTGAAATCGCTCGCGTCGAAATCGGTGGCCGTCATCGCGGCCCTCGCGGTGATCGCCGCGGCCGCCGGCATCGGTTGGTGGTGTCTGGGGTCCGACGAGGACACGATTACCGTGACCGCCCAGTTCGACAGCGCCTCAGGCCTCTACGAGGGCAACGAGGTGGCGGTGCTGGGCATGTCGGTCGGCAAGATCACCAAGATCACCGCCAAGGGCGGCTACGTCGAAGTCGAATTCACCGTCGACCGCCACGTCAAGGTTCCCGCCACCGCGCAGGCCGTCACGGTGTCAACCTCCATCCTCACCGACCGCCAGATCGAACTCACACCGCCCTATCACGGCGGACCGACGCTGGAGAACCACGACACCATCGGGTTGCCGCGCACCAAGACGCCCGTCGAATTCAGCAGCGTCCTCAACGTTTTGGACAAAGTGACCAAGTCGCTCGAGGGCGACGGCCGCGGCGGCGGGCCGGTCGCCGACGTGCTCAACGGCGGCACCCAGGTCGTCAACGGCAACGGGGAAAGGATCAAGGCGGCGCTCGGCGAGCTGTCCAAGGCGCTGCGATTGTCCAGCGACGGTGGCGCGGCGACCCGCGAGCAGATCACCACGATCGTGAAGAACATCAGCTCCCTGTTCGATGCCGTGGCCGCCAACGACACCAAGTTGCGTGAATTCGCCTCCACCATCCACCAAGTCAGCCAGATCATGGCCGACGAGGACCTCGGCAGCGGCACCACGGGACGCAAACTCGACGAACTGATCCAACGGGCCGGCGACCTGCTCGACGCCAACCGCGACAACATCAAGCAGGCCGCCCGAAACGGCAACGCCACGCTGCAGACGGTGACCGACCAGCGACGCGACCTGGCCGAACTCCTGGACCTGGCTCCGTTGGTGGCCGACAACGCCTACAACATGATCGACCGGGCCAACGGCAGCGTCCGGGCGCGGTTTCTGACGGATCGGTTGCTCTTCGACAGCCAGTACACCAAAGAGATCTGCAACCTGATGGGCCTTCGGCAACTGGGCTGCAGCACCGGGACGATACAGGACTTCGGCCCCGATTTCGGGTTGACCTATGTGCTGGACGGCATGGCCGCCATGGGGCAGAAATGATGACCGCGGTCCCCCGGGGCATGCTGGCGGCGGCGGCCGCGGCGCTGGTGACCGCCGGATGCGCCACGAACGGCCTTGCCAGCCTGCCCCTTCCGGCCCCGGGCCTGGGCTCGGGCGGTTACTCGCTGAACGCCGTGTTCTCCAACGCGCTCAACCTGCCGATGAACGCCAAGGTGAAACTCGCCGGCGCCGACGTGGGGCAGCTCGAGTCGATGGTCGCGCGCAACTACACCGCGGTCACCCGGTTGCACATCAGGGACGGCGTGCAACTGCCGCGGGGCAGCACCGCCGAATTGCGAACCGCGACACCGCTGGGCGACGTGTTCGTCGCCCTGAAGCCGCCGGCGGCCGGTGATCCGGAGGCGCCGCTGTTGAAGGACGGCGACACCATCGGCCTGGACTCGACGGCGGCCGCCGCGACGGTCGAGTCGGTGTTGAGTTCGGCGGCGATCCTGGTGAACGGCGGGGCGGTGCGCAATTTCACCAACATCATCAACGGTTTCGGCAAGGCGACCGGTGACCAGGGCCAGGCGTTCGGGGACATGATCCGCAAGTCCAACGAGCTGCTCGGGACGCTGGACTCGCGCTCCGGCCAGATCTCGACCGCGTTGACCCAATTGTCGCACCTGGCCGACGAACTCGACGCCAAGAACCAAACCATCAGCGAGCTGATGGCGGCCGCCGGTCCCGCCACTTCGGCGCTGGCCGACAACACCGCCCAGCTCTCCGACGTCGCGATCCAGGTGGGCGACACCTCCCGGCTGCTGGCCCGGTTCCCGTCGATCGGCGGGACCGACACCAGCGGCCGCAGCATCATCCGCGACCTGAACACGGTCGCCGGGGCTGCCAATGACGTTGCGATGAGCCCGGATACCAGCTGGCTGGCGCTCAACCGGCTGATTCCGCCGTTGGTCAAGTCGACCGCGGGCAACTCGATTTCGGTGAACGTGGGCGTGGACAAGATCATGCTCGGATCGCTTCCCGATATCGGGTTCCCCGGTGACATCGGACTGCACGGGCCGCACCACTACAACGTGAACCTGCTCGTCGGCACCCTGAAGTACACCCTGTGGCGTCTGCAAGAACGGGTGGTCGGCCGCGGGCCGAATTCGCCACAGGTTCCGGTGGTTCCGGACCCGAACATCCCCGGCCAAATCGACGTCGCCCCCGGACCCCCGCCAGCACCATCGCCGCCGGCACCACCACCGCCGGGACCGCGACCATGATCCGCACCGTCGACAACGTCGCGAACGCCATCGTCCGGGCGGTGCGTACCGGTCACCGGCAACAGGTCTGGCTGTCGGTGGCCGGATTGGCGCTCATTCTGGTCGTCGCCACCGCCTACCTGCTCATCGGAGCGTTGCGGGTGAAACCTTTCGCATCGACCTACCGCGTCACCGTGCAGCTGCCGGAATCCGGCGGCTTGCTGCCCAACCAGGATGTCGCGCTGCGGGGGGTGCGCGTCGGCCGGGTCGAGTCGCTGCGGATCACCGATAACGGCGTGAACGCCATCGCCAGCATCACGTCGAACGTGCGGATACCGGCGAACAGCGTGGTGCACGTGTCGGCGCTGTCGCCGGCCGGCGAGCAGTACATCAACTTCGAGGCCACCTCGGACGCCGGGCCGTACCTGCACGACGGCAGCCTCATCACCTCCGACCGCACCACCGTTCCGGTCAGCCTGGCGCAGCTGCTCGGCGACGCCGACGGGCTGCTGGCCCAGGTCGACCCCCACAAGGTCGAGTTGATCAAGAAGGAACTCAGCCTGAGCAAGGAGGGCCCGGCGAAGCTGACCGCCATCGTCGACGGCGGTACGTTTCTGCTCTCCACGCTCGATTCGGTGCTGCCCCAAACCACCAGCATCATCAAGACCAGCCGGGTGGTGCTCACCCTGGCGAGCGACAAGAACGCCGGACTGGGCGCTGCCGCAACGGAACTCGACCGAACGCTGACGGGCGTGGCCAGGATGCAGGCCGGCTATCGCCGCTTGACCGGGCAAACCCCGCGCACGCTTTCCGCGGTCGACAACCTGTTCGCCGACAACTCCGACACGATGGTGCAGCTGCTGGGCAGCATGGCGACCATGTCGCAGCTGCTCTATCTACGGGTTCCGGCGCTCAACGCGCTCTTCCCCGACTACCGTGGGTCCGTGTTGGACGCGGTGGCGAGCGCATTTCACGATCACGGGGTCTGGGCGACGGCCGACCTCTACCCGCGCTATGTGTGCGACTACGGGACGCCGTCACACGCCTCCTCCGCCGCCGACTACTACGAGCCGTTCGTGTACACCTACTGCCGCGACGACGACCCCGCGGTCTCGATCCGGGGAGCCAAGAACGCACCGCGGCCGGGCGGCGACGACACCGCCGGTCCCCCGCCGGGTGCGGACCTGGGCCGTCGAACGGATCCGATCCCGCAGGGTCGCTACACCATTCCCACCCCCTACGGCGGCCCGGCTCTGCCGATCGAACCGCCGCACTGAGCCGTCAACCCATATCTCGAGGAGCTGATCGTGATCGTGACCACCAAGAAGAACCCGAAGGCCGAGGTGCGCGCCGAGGTGGAGCCGGACGACGAAACACCCCCAGTCGCAACCGAAGACGCCGAGGAGGTCCGCGTCGACGACGAACAGCTCGACGAAGACCGGCCGGACGAAGAAGACGGCGTGCTGCTCAAAGGCAAGCGGCGCGAGCCCGATCGCCGCGGGCGCCCCTGGAAGCACTACCTGCGTCGCGGCGCTTTGCCGGCGCTACTCGTTGCCTCACTTGCCGTTTCGGGTTTCCTCGGCTGGCGGCAGTGGCAGGAGCACCAGGTGAAGTTGGCCGGCGAACAGGCCCAGCAGGCCGCCATCGCCTACGCCCAGGTGCTGACGAGCATTGATTCGAACAAGGTCGACGACAACTTCAGGCAGGTTCTTGACGGCGCGACGGGCGAGTTCAAAGACATGTACACCCAGTCCAGCGTGAAACTGCGGCAGCTGCTGATCGACAACAAGGCGACCGCGCACGGCGTGGTGGTGGACTCGGCGATCCAGTCCGAGTCGACGAACAGGGTTGTGGTGCTGGTCTTCATCGACCAGACCGTCACCAACACGGCCGCGCCCGACCCGCGCATCGACCGCAGCCGGATCAAGATGACCATGGAGAAGGTCGACGGTCGCTGGCGGGCCGAGAAGGTGCAGCTGCTGTGATCCGCCGGATGCTCGCGGCGACGGTGTTGACCGCCGCCGCAACGGTTCCCACCACCGCCGTCACCCACGCGTCGGCACCCTCATTCTGCGGGGAGCTGGGCGGTGACTGGGACGGCCAGTACTGCCACACCTCGGTCACGTCGGAACGCAAGGCCGTGCGGGACATCAAGGTCGCCGTGCCCGACGACCTGGTCGACAACCCGACCACGGGCCCGGTGATCCGCGACTACCTGCACACCCTGGTCAACAACTGGAAGACCGCCAACTCCCAGATGGCCGCCGACAGCTATGGCGAGGAGAACTTCGAGGTATTCCGGCATCAAAACCTGCTCAGCGCGGTGTTCCACGAGGACTACCACGCCGACGGGCCGAAGTTCAACAACGCCTACCGGACCTTCACCTTCGACATGGCGAGCGGCCGGCGAGTGCAACTGGCGGACCTGACGACGTCGAACCCGCTGACCGCCATTCCCCCGCTGGCCCAACCGTTCATCGAAACAGCGCTGGATCAGGCGCCGCCGCAGCACGACCCGGGCAGCTACCCGTTCGTGATCGACCGCTGGACGCCGGACAAGGTCTACTCCGGGGCCTACAAGGCGTGGGCGGTGACGCCCGACGAGTTGATCCTGTACATGCCCGACTATCCGGTGGGGCACGATGAGCCGATCAACTTCACCCCCGGCGTCATGCAGTGGTACATGGACGGCGGGACGGTGCAGGCGCATGTCCCGCTGGCGGCCTTGAGTTCCGTGCTGCGCATCTAGCACCGGCGCCTCTGGCGTTGTCTCAGTTGGCCTTCCGACGGCGCAGCTCGATCGATATCACGTTGTCCGCGTGCTCGCTGAGCGTCTCCCGACCGTCGTGCTCGGTGGACGCGCGGTTACGGCGAGCCGAGAAACCGACGCTTGTCGCCAGATCGCCATAGTCCCAAGCTAAGTCGCCAACTTCGCGTTTCGTGCGGTCGAGCGCGGTGCACAGGGCTCCGACAATGCGGCGGACATGCAAGACCGTGACACTGACGGCCTCCACGGCGATGTCGGCAATGCGATTCAACTCTCCCTCGAGCATGAACATCCCTTCCCCTGAATGTCCCCTTGAGCCCTTGGGCTCAGTCCTCCGGGTTGTAGCCGAGGTTCGGGGCGAGCCAGCGCTCGGCTTCGGCCAGTGTCCAGCCCTTGCGCTTCGCGTAGTCGGCGACCTGGTCCTGGCCCAACCGGCCGACCACGAAGTACTGCGACTGCGGGTGCGAGAAGTACCAGCCGCTGACCGCGGCGCCGGGCCACATCGCCATCGACTCGGTCAGCTCGATGCCGGTCCGCTCCTTCACGTCCATCAACTTCCACAGCGTCACCTTCTCGGTGTGCTCCGGGCAGGCCGGGTAGCCCGGGGCGGGACGGATTCCTTGGTACTTCTCATCGATGAGCGCCTCGTTGTCCAGCTGCTCGTCCGGCTGGAATCCCCAGAACTCCTTGCGGACCCGTTGGTGCATCCGCTCGGCGAACGCCTCCGCCAGCCGGTCGGCGACCGACTCCAGCAGGATCGCGCTGTAGTCGTCGAGGGCCGCCTTGAACTCCGCGATCTTCTCCTGGCTGCCGAGCCCCGCGGTGACGGCGAAGGCGCCGACGTAGTCGGCCAGCCCGGTCTCCTTGGGCGCGATGAAGTCGCCCAGCGACCGGTTGGGGATGCCGTCCCGGTGCTCGCCCTGCTGGCGCAGGTTGCGCAACGTGGTCAGTACCTCGGTACGGGTGTCGTCGGTGTAGACCTCGATGTCTTCGAAACCCGGGCCGACCGCGTTCGCCGGGAAGAACCCGATCACCCCGTTGGCGGTCAGCCACTTCTCCTTGATCAGGGTGTCGAGCATCTGCTGGGCGTCGTCGTAGAGCTTGCGGGCGGCCTCGCCCGAGGCCGGGTTGTTGAGGATGTCGGGGAAGCGGCCCTTCATCTCCCAGGCGTTGAAGAACGGCTGCCAGTCGATGTACTCGCGCAATTCGGCCAGGTCGTAGTCCTGGAATTCACGTACCCCCGCACCGATAGCGGGCACCGGCGGCGTGTAGCCGTCCCACTCGATCGGCGTCCGGTTCGCGCGGGCCTTTTCCAGCGTCAGCATCGGCCGCTCGTTCTTTTGCGCGTGCCGTTCCCGCAACGACGCGTAGTCCTTCTCGGTGGCCTCCAGCAGGGCCGGACGCTGCTTGTCGTCGAGAAGGGCCGCCGCGACAGGCACCGAGCGCGAGGCGTCCTTGACCCACACCACCGGACCGCTGCGACGCGGCGATATCTTCACGGCCGTGTGGGCGCGCGACGTGGTCGCCCCACCGATCAGCAGCGGGATCTCGAGCCCCTCGCGTTCCATCTCGACGGCGAAGTTGGCCATCTCGTCCAGCGACGGGGTGATCAGCCCGGACAGTCCGATGATGTCGGCGTCGTGCTCCTTGGCCGCATCCAGGATTTTCTGGGCCGGCACCATCACACCGAGGTCGATCACTTCAAAGTTGTTGCACTGCAACACAACCCCGACGATGTTCTTGCCGATGTCGTGGACGTCGCCCTTCACGGTCGCCATCACGATGGTGCCGTTGGTGTCCTTCGCCGCTGCGGTCCCGTTTTGTTCTTTCTCCTCTTCGATGAAGGGCAGCAGGTACGCGACGGCCTTCTTCATCACCCGGGCCGACTTCACGACCTGGGGCAGGAACATCTTGCCGGAGCCGAACAGGTCGCCGACGACGTTCATCCCGTCCATCAGCGGGCCCTCGATCACCTCGATCGGGCGGCCACCCGCGGCGGCGATCTCGGCGCGCAACTCCTCGGTGTCGTCGTCGACGTGGGCGTCGATGCCCTTGACCAGCGCGTGCGTGATGCGTTCGCGGACGGGAAGGCTGCGCCACTCGGCGGCGGCGGGATCGTCCGTTTTCTCGGTCTTGTTGAACCGTTCGGCGATCTCCAGGAGCCGTTCGGCCGCATCCTCGCGACGGTTCAGGACGACGTCCTCGATGCGGTCCCGCAACTCCGGATCGATCGAGTCGTAGGGCACCAGCGCACCCGCGTTGACGATGCCCATGTCGAGGCCCGCCTTGATGGCGTGGAACAGGAACACCGAGTGGATCGCCTCGCGGACCGGGTTGTTGCCCCGGAACGAGAACGACACGTTAGAGATGCCGCCGGAGATGTGCACCCCGGGGAGGTTCTCCTTGATCCAGGCGCAGGCCTCGATGAAGTCGATGCCGTAGGTCGCGTGCTCCTCGATGCCGGTCGCCAGCGCGAAGCAGTTCGGGTCGAAGATGATGTCCTCGGGCGGGAAGCCGACCTCCTCGGTCAGGATCCGGTAGGCGCGCCCGCAGATCTCCTTACGGCGCTCCAGGTTGTCGGCCTGGCCCTGCTCGTCGAAGGCCATCACGACGACGGCGGCGCCGTACTTGCGGCACAGCCGCGCCTCGCGGATGAACTTCTCCTCGCCCTCCTTCATGGAGATCGAGTTGACGATCGGCTTGCCCTGCACGTTCTTCAGGCCCGCCTCGATGACCTCCCACTTGGACGAGTCGATCATCACCGGGACACGGCTGATGTCCGGTTCGGCCGCGATCAGCTTGGTGAACCGGTCCATCGCGGCGACGCCGTCGATCATGCCCTCGTCCATGTTGATGTCGATGACCTGCGCACCGACCTCGACCTGCTGCAGGGCCACCGACAGCGCGGTGTCGTAGTCCTCGGCCTTGATCAGGTTGCGGAACCGGGCGGAGCCGGTGATGTTGGTGCGCTCACCGATGTTCACGAACAGGGAGTCGTCGGTGATGTTGAGCGGCTCGAGGCCCGAGAGCCGGGTGGCGACCGGGATCTCCGGCAGTTCGCGCGGCGCCTTGCCCTCGACGACCTTGGCGATCTCGGCGATGTGGGGTGGCGCGGTTCCGCAGCAACCACCGACCAGGTTGACCAGGCCGGCCTCGGCGAAGTCGGCGATGTAGCCGGCCTGCCGCTCCGGGGTCTCGTCGTACTCGCCAAAGGCGTTGGGCAGTCCGGCATTCGGGTAGCAGGAGACGAAGGTGTCCGCGATCCGCGCCATCTCGGCGATGTAGGGCCGCATCTCCGGGGCGCCCAGGGCGCAGTTGAGGCCGACCGCGAGCGGCTTGGCGTGCCGGATCGAGTTCCAGAAAGCCTCGGTGACCTGACCGGACAGCGTCCGCCCGGACGCGTCGGTGATGGTGCCCGAGATGATGACCGGCCAGCGGCGTCCGCGCTCCTCGAACAGCGTCTCGACGGCGAACACCGCCGCCTTCGCGTTCAGCGAGTCGAAGATCGTCTCGATGATGAGCAGGTCGGCACCGCCGTCGACCAGGCCGTTGGCGGCTTCGAGGTAGGCGGCGACCAGCTGGTCGTAGGAGACGTTGCGGGCCCCGGGGTCGTTGACGTCCGGCGAGATCGACGCGGTGCGCGTCGTCGGGCCGATGGCGCCGGCGACGTAGCGGGGCTTATCCGGCGTGCCGTATTCGTCGGCGGCCTTGCGGGCCAGGGCGGCGCCGGCGTAGTTCAGCTCGTAGGCCAGCTCCTGCATGCCGTAGTCGGACAGCGAGATCGCGTTCGCATTGAACGTGTTGGTTTCCAGGATGTCGGCGCCGGCCTCGAGGTACTCGCGGTGGATCCCCTCGATGATCTGCGGCTGCGTCAGGTTGAGCAGGTCGTTGTTGCCCTGCAGAGCGGTCGGCCACTCGGTGAACCGATCACCGCGGTAGCCGGCCTCGTCCGGCCGGTCGCGCTGAATCGCCGTGCCCATCGCGCCGTCGATCACCACGATCCGCTCGCGCAGAGCGGCCGTCAGTTCTGCGGTGCAGTCGGGCCGGATGTCGGGCACGAAGGTCTCTGGCTCCGCGTCTTTTACAGGGACGTTCACGTGCATCCTTCCGTAGCGGAAGGCGCCCTTGACTCTGCCGAGCGTGGCGGATACCGGTGAGACCGGAGATCCGTTGCAACGCCTCTCGACCAGAAAAGTCTACGTCGTCCCCCGATCGACGTCTGGACGCCCAACTCATCGCCGCGATCGACAGCCCTAGGGTCCTGCCTGCGACGAGGTAGTTACCAAGGTTAACCAGTGTGAAGCCGAACGTATTTCGCCCTGACGGCGTCGACGCCTGCTGCCGATGTTCGGCGTTGTGGGCAGGGTCCCGTCAACCGTTCAAGGGCATTCCCTAGGACGATTATCCTTGTGGGGTGCGTGCCGTTCTGACCGTCGACGACATCGGCAGCAGGCGTCGACGCCGTCAGGGCGAAATACGTTCGGCTTCACACTGGTTAACCTTGGTAACTACCTCG